>NZ_JAJNSA010000044.1:0-18649 GCF_027497875.1 Streptococcus sp. SM3
TCCAATAAAAAATAGAATGCAAGCGTTTGCCTAAAGTTTATGAAATTGAAATTTTTTCTCTTAAAATAATACTATTAATCAAAAATTATGGTTTAATAGTCTCCTTAAAACACAAAAAACCCACCCAATGGGCAGGTTTCATCTGTACTATTCAGCTTGATTAAGCTTTACCTTCTGAACCGAATACGTCGATACGTTCTTCAACTGATGCTTGGATAGCTTTTACACCGTCAGCCAAGAATTTACGTGGGTCGAAGAGTTTTTTCTTGTCGTATTCTGCTTCGTTTGCTTCGTAGTCACGAGCAAATTTACGAGTTGCGTTAGCGAATGCGATTTGGCATTCAGTGTTAACGTTAACTTTCGCAACACCAAGTTTGATAGCTGCTTGGATTTGCTCATCAGGAATACCTGATCCACCGTGCAATACGATTGGGAAGCCTGGAAGAGCTTCTGTCAATTTTTGCAAGTGGTCAAGGTCAAGACCTTCCCAGTTTGCTGGGTAAGGACCATGGATGTTACCGATACCAGCTGCCAAGAAGTCGATACCAGTTTCAACCATTGCTTTAGCGTCTTCGATTGGAGCCAATTCACCTTTACCGATGATTCCGTCTTCTTCACCACCGATAGTACCAACTTCAGCCTCTACTGAGATACCTTTAGCGTGTGCTTTTTCAACAACTTCTTTAGCCAATTTAAGGTTTTCTTCAACTGGAAGGTGTGAACCGTCAAACATGATTGAAGTGTAACCAACTTCGATACACTCAAGTGCATCTTCGTAGTGACCGTGGTCAAGGTGGATAGCTACTGGTACAGTGATACCCATTGATTCAACAAGGTTAGCGATCAAGTTGCGAGCAACTTTGTAGCCACCCATGTATTTAGCAGCACCCATTGAAGTTTGGATCAAAACTGGAGCTTTTTTAGCTTCTGCTGCGCGCAAGATAGCTTGAGTCCACTCAAGGTTGTTTGTGTTAAATCCACCAACTGCATAACCGTTGTCACGAGCTGCTTGGACAAATTTTTCTGCTGAAACGATTGCCATTTTATCAGGCCTCCTGTATATTTTTATGGGTCATCCCATTTACATTGTTCATTTTATCACTTTTTGACAAAAAAATCTAGTTTTTCCCGTAGTTTCGATTGAATTTCTTCTAGCTTCCTCTATGTAAACCCTTTCTCTCCCTAGTCTTGGGCGACTTTTGGAAAAACTATAAAGAAGGTTAAACGATTCTCCTGCACCTCGAAACGATAAGCTAATTTTTCATGTTCTAATAGACTCTTGACCACAAAGAGTCCCATCCCAGACCCCTTGGTCTTGCGACTAGCATTGTCAGAAAAAGATTGGGCTAGTTTTTCTTGTTCTTCTGGACTACAGCTATTTTCTATAAAAAGTTCCCCTTCTCTTTCTCCAATGCGAACCAAGCCACCTGGAACAGAGTGCTTGATGGCATTGCTGATAAGGTTAGACAGAATCAATTTCATAACTGATGGGTTTAGATAAGCCTGCTGATGGGACAAGCTATTATCAATCTGAAGCTCTCTTTCCTTGGCTAGCAAGACATAATCCTTGACTAGACTTTGCGTCATCTGGTGTAAGTCAATTTGTTCCCTATCATCTCGTAATTCTTGTACAGACGAGAGAGAAAGTATCTGGAGAACGTGGTGATTGAGCTCATCCACAATTCCTAAGGCAACTCCCAGATAGTGGTCTCTGTCCTTATAACGACCGACATTTTCTTTCATATTTTCAATCAAGATTTTGAGACTTGCCAGAGGTGTCTTCAATTCATGAGAAGCGCCCCGTAGGAATTCAACCTTCATCTTTTCCAGCTGGAGAATGGCTTCATTCTTGTCATGCAAGTCCGCAATGACAGTCAAAAGATGTTGGTAGAGGCTATTGATTTGTTCCTTGAGATCACCAATTTCGTCCTTAGAATCCACGCGCAAACGCACTTGGGCATCTAGCTCCATCATCCGACGGGTTACTCGCTTGATTTCCAAAATCGGTGCAACAATAGTCCGTGCATAAATATAGGCCACCAAGAGAGAAATTAGAAAGGATGTCAGCAAGGTGTAGGGGAGAAATTGGAGACTGATTTGCTCTGCTTCCTTTTGCAAATCCACGGAAGCTAAAAATTGCAGAGTCATGGTGCTACCATCTTGCGTTTTCACCTCGCGCTCCTCGATAAAGAGAGAGGTTGTCTGGCGGTCTGTATCCAGAGGAAAACTGTCCTTGACTTCTAACTTGTCCTCGGTCATCTCGCCCTTGACCGCCCCTTTGATCTCACTAGTCTGGGAATACAAGTCTAAGACTTGCTCGATACTTTGCCTATCCTTTCCTTCTAGGGACTGGGCAATAGCTGTCGCTTTCTGACCAATGGTTTCCTGACGGTGGCTCAGATAAGTCGAGGGAAAGAGAAAATAAATAGCTAAATGAAGGCAGATAACCAGAACACTAAAAATCGAGAAGGTGTAGATAAATATCTTTGTAAATAAACCTGTTCGTTTCATTTTCGCTCCAATTTATAACCAACATTGCGCACAGTGAGGATGCAGTCCAAGCCTAGCTTTTTCCGCAGTTCCTTGATATAAACATCAATGACACGGTCAAAGGGAACCTCATCTGTCGCTTTCCAGACGGCATCAATAATCTGAGAACGAGTCAAGGCCCGTCCTTCATTTTTCACCAGGTAGTCCAGAATTTCTAACTCTTTGGCATTGATAGCCACTTCTTGACCTGCTAGGCTGGCACTGTAGCTCTCAAAATCCACCCTGGCATCTTTATAGGAGAAGATTCGTCCTGTATCATAATAGCGCTTGAAAATCGCGTCCACTCTCACTTTTAAGAGGGAGAGGGAGAAGGGTTTTTCCAGATAGCCATCTGCCAGAGAGGCAAAGGCACTCATTTTGTATTCCTCATCTTGAAAGGCTGTCAACATCAAGACAGGAACCTGACTGCTTTTACGAATCTCAGCTAGGACTTCCAGACCATTGAGCTTGGGCATCTGGATATCTAGTAAAACTAAGGCCACCTCATAGCTGGAAAATTTTTCTAAGGCTTCCTCACCGTCCGTTGCTTCAATGGTTTCATAACCACAATCCGTCAAATAGTCACTGACCCCCTCACGGATCATCTCTTCATCTTCTACAATTAAAATTTTCATAGAAAAAACGTTTCACATTCCTTTAAATTTCTTGTAAATCTTCTCTGTTTCATCCTGATAGGAAGAGTCCTTATCAAGACAAAACAGATAAAAATGCTACCTATATTATACCCCATTTAGGGGAGAATAGGTAGCAAGTTTGTTATTCACTATCCAGCAAGAGCTCTTTTGGTTGTTTTCTAAGGAGATTGCTTGAAGCAAGCGCCATAACGAGAACCACTAGAACCAAGGCAAGGACAAAGACGATGATAAAATCTGATGTCTGAATAGAAATATCTAAGCTCGACAAGGTTTTACTAAAACCATCTACTTCTGCACCACCACCAAGGTTAGAGGCTTGAGCAGCCTTGCTGGCTTGCTTGGCAACACCTGAAGTGACATTGGCAAGAACAGTATTTCCGATTGTACGCGCTGTGTAAGTAGCTAAGAAGTAAGCAGAAACAAGAGCAGGGATGGCAATCAAGATGGATTCAGTGATGAATTGACCCAAGATACTTGCCTGCTTGAGACCAATAGAGAGGAGAATACCCACTTCCTTGCGACGGGCATTGATCCAAAGGCTGAGCAAGAGGGCAAGGAGAAGAACTGAGAAACTCAAGCTACCCCAGAAGAGGAGATTGGCCATCTTGTACATACCAGAGATGGATTGCTCAAGAGCTGGGTAGTTAGAGGAGCTCTTCACAAGTGTGTAGCTCTTCCAGTTGATACCACTGATGCCATTCAACTCTTTCATAACATCATCCAAGTTCTTGTCCGCTGTTACAAAGAAGGTTGCGTCCCCATAAATAGCTGTGTCTTCTGTGTATCCATAAAGTTTTGCAGCAGTGTGAATGTCTGTGATAGCTGTATTTTCATAGAGTTCTTGTGAGTAGGTTACTGCTGACTTATTATGACCATCAAAGAGTCCCTTGATTGTCACTTCGACTGTTTCCTTGGCACCTTTTTCATTATCAGCATCATAGATATTGGAGTCCAGTTTGACCTTATCGCCGACTTTCCAGCCGTGTTTGGCCGCCAAATCCTTGTGCAGGAGAATCTTATCCTTGTCGTCATTTGTTAGGTGCTCACCTTCGACCAGCTTATAAGATCCGGAGACAAACTTGTCTTCTTTAGAGGAGTCATTGACACCTGTAATCATCAAGCTGCTTCCAAAATGTTTAGCACGGTCAGGTGTTAGATTTTTCTTGGTATCTGGCGTTTCGATAAGTTCATATCCAGTCAAATCTCCGATAGCATTGATGCGTTTCACATAAGACTCGATGGCCTTATTTTCGGTGATTTTTTTGATATCTTCACCCTTGATATTCCCAGCACCACGTGGCGTACCTTGATTGACGCGACGATTGATTTGCATGGAGAAGCTATTGGTGATATTTTTAAAGGTCTCCTGAGAAGCCTTGGCAGTAGCTCCCTTGATTGACAAGCCGACCAAACTCAAGCTCGCCATGAGGAGAATAATCAGGAAGATGACAATCGATTTGAAAAACTTCCTTGTAACATAGGCAAATGCGTTGTGTAACATAGGTTTCCTTTCTAGATTTTGTTTTATTTTATAGTTCTAATACTCAATGAAAATCAAAAAGCAAACTAGGAAGCTAGCCGTAAGCTGTACTTGAGTACGGTAAGGCGACGCTGACGTGGTTTGAATTTGATTTTCGAAGAGTATAACTGAAAAAGCTCATATTATTTCGTCGTATTGCGAGTTTCAGTCAGTTTCTTGTCCTTCAACTCAAGTGTAATATCTGACGCTTGCGCCACTTCTTTACTATGCGTAACGACAATTACACATTTACCTGTTTTCTCGGCAAGTGATTTGAGCAATTCGACAATATCTCCAGCAGTTTTAGGGTCCAGATTTCCCGTTGGCTCATCCGCTAGAATAACTGGAGCTTCTGATACCAAACTACGAGCAATGGCAACACGTTGCTGTTGACCACCTGATAACTGGAGAACATTCCGCTTGATCTGACTTTCATCCAAACCAAGCTCAAGCAGTGTATCCTTGCTTGCCTTTTTATTGACCAAGCGGATATTTTCCAGTGGAGAAAGATAATCTATCAAGTTATAATTTTGAAATACCAAGGAAATATGGTGCATGCGATGGTAAGAATAGCCCTTCTTACGAATATCCTCTCCTTGAAAAAGGATAGAACCTTCAACAGGACTATCTAGACCAGCAAGGAGGGACAAGAGAGTAGATTTTCCTGCTCCTGACTCACCAATGATACTGTAAAATTTCCCGGGTTCAAAATTATAATTGATCTGATATAGGACTGCTTCAGCAGTGTTCTTATAACGGTAGGTAACATCTTGTAATTGTAATAAAGTCATGATTTCTCCTTCTTAACTAATAGATGATAAAATTTCTTTCGGCGATTTTCTAAATAAGAATAGGAAACAAAGGGCTACAGATAAACAACTAAGCAGAACTAGAAAAACATAGGATTCTGCAAAAGATAGGATGCTGGTTGATAGACTGCTTGCTTTGGCTAGCGTGTCTTGTAAGACTGCCTGATCTCCACTTGCTAGGACAGTTTGGAGCAGATAGGATGTAATGGCATTTCCAGCGATAAAGGATGGAAGCAAAGCTCCGAGAGATACCAAAACTACCTCTAAACAGAACTGTAGGAAGATCGAACTCTTGCCTTTTCCAAGTGCCAGTAAAATCCCTACTTCGTAGACCCTTTCTCTCAACCAAAGAGACAAGACCAAAATTAAGGCTCCTGCTCCTGCTATCAACATTCCATAAAGGAAGATGGTCAGAAAGGTTTGGAAGGTAGCAACTGAGTCTTTGATTTGTTCAAAAGCCTTGTTTTCCTTTTCGACTTGATAGCCTTGATTTCCCAAGACCAAGTTTTCCACCTGCTTCATGAGTCCGTCCATTTCCTTAGGATTTTCTACATAGAAGCGAGCTGCACTGACTAGAGATTCACCATTTCCCAAAAGGCTTTGGCTACTTTCATAGTCTGTAAAAACCTGGTTTTCACTGAAGTCAGAAGACAAGCCTGTAAATTTCTCTTGTTTTTTACCAGAGAAGATTCCGACGATTTCAAACTCGACAGTTTGTCCTTTGCCAGCTTCTGACTGACTAGCATCTAAGGTAATCTTGTCATGAAGCGAAAGACCGTTCTTCTTAGCCAACTCTTCGTGGACCAGGATTTTCTTGGAATCCCCTTTTTGAAGGTGTCGCCCTTCTTTCAGATTGAAAGCCGAGCTGGTAAAGGTAACATCCTTGGATGAATCCTCTAGAGCCGTTAAGCTAACCAAGTTCTTGTCCGCAGCTGACAAATCATCACGTTCAACACTCTGCTCGCCACTCACCGCTTCCTTGTCTTTCAGTTTTGCGACCGTCTCGAGTTCAGGAGAGATATTTTCCAGCCCCTTAATCTTGCTGACAGATGCTAGGTCCGATAACTTGAAGGTTTGACCATTTTCTATCTTCTTAATAGAAAAAGAGGTATTGAGTGATTTATAAAGATTGGTTTCCACTGTTTTGTTGGACTTCATCAGCGTCAAACAGGCTGAAATTCCTGCTAAAAGAACAAATAAAATCAGAAATAAAATAAAACTTCTCAGTCGTTTTCTGCTGACATAAGCCCAAGCTCTTTGGATTGGATTCATTTGTCACCTCCATATTTGTAAGACTATTATAAAATCCAAATATGAAATGTTTATGAAATACAAAAAAAGAGCCAAAATTTTTTGCTCTACTTGAATTATATGAAAAAAGAGCTAGCCTAGGCTAACTCTTATCCTATGCGGAGAGAGGGACTTGAACCCTCACGACCTAAAGCGGTCACAGGATCCTTAGTCCTGCGCGTCTGCCAATTCCGCCATCCCCGCGTCGATTACTTTACTAGTATATCAACTTTTAGGATGCTTGTCAACACTTTTTTTCAAAATTTTTCATTTCATCAACCAAATTACTCTGAAATTTCATTTAGATTTTCATCTACTAACTTGGCTCCGAGTGTATTTTTGAAATGACCTAAGGCAAATTGATGATTTTCAGACCAGATAGATGCAACAGCTGGTTTAACAATCTCGATATCATATCCTAGATTATAGGCATCTATAGCTGTATGCAGGACACAGATATCCGTCAAGACTCCTGTTAAGATAACTGTAGAAATTCGACGCTCTCTCAAGCGGATATCTAGGTCAGTCCCTGAAAAAGCTGAGTAATGGCGTTTATCCATCCAAAAGACACGACTGTCTGAACCATGCTCTTGATAAAAGTTCCCCAAATCTCCGTATAAATTCCGTCCACTAGTCCCAATCAAATTGTGAGGAGGAAATAGCTTGCTTTCTGGATGGAAACAATCGTTTTCTTCATGAGCATCTATTGTAAAGAAGATGTAATCTCCTCGTTCAAAAGCTAATCGAGTTACCTTGCTGATGGCATCCGAAATCGCCTGAGCTGGAGCGCCTGCTGTCAGCTTCCCACTATCAGCAACAAAATCTTCTGTATAGTCAATCGAAATTAAAGCCTTAGTCATTAGTAATCTCTTTTCTTCACTTCTTCAAAAATATCTGAAATCAAGACCTTAAGATAGGTTCCCTTCATTCCAAGTGAGCGACTTTCAATAATCCCTGCAGACTCAAGTTTACGAAGGGCATTGACAATCACAGAGCGAGTGATCCCGATACGATCTGCAATCACTGACGCAGTCAACTGACCTTCATTTCCATTTAATTCCCCTAAAATGGCTGAAACAGCACGGAGTTCGGAGTAAGAAAGGGTATTAACCGCCATGGTAACAGCAGTACGGCGACGGATATTTTTCTCATCTTCTTCACGTTGGAAATTAAGGAGTTGAATCCCAACCACGGTACTCGCAATCTCAACAAGAATCAAATCCTCGTCTTCGAATTTTTTATCATTGCGCCAAATAATCAAAGAACCAAGGCGAATCCCTGATACATGAATCGGTGCAATGGTCGTCAAACCATCTGGAAAGTCGGCACGACTTTCCACAGGGAAAATACTCAAATCATGATCAACTGTCAGATTGGCTTCTGTATCGTAAATCATGTTCGCACCTTGAATATAGTCATCAGGGAAAATCTTAGTCTGGAAGAACTGCTCTACACGATCTGTATTGGTTTTGTAACGCATGAAATAACCAAGGAGACGTCCCTTGCTATTAACGATACAGGCGTTACAGTCAATAATATCTGCCAATTGACGGGTAATCGCATTGTAGGGAAGCTCTTCCTGCAACTGCTCGTCTGAGCGCTTCAGGATAGAAGTAATTTTTCTAGTTTTTTCTAATAAATGTGCCATTTTTCACCTCGAATTTAATCGCTATCATTATAACATAAACAGCTTGAATTTTCAATTATTATCTGAAAATTGCTTATTTAATTGCAATTTGAAAAAACAAGAATATTTTTAATTAAATTGCTTCTTTTCTATTGACAAGCTCCCTATTTTTGTGTATTATAATATCACAAGAAGATAATATATCTATTTTATTTATCTTTCTTTTCCATTCGGTCTCCTTATATAAAAAAGCGATTCATTTTGAACCGCTTTTTCTTATTTATCGCCCTTGTTACGAATAACAAAGCCTGTTTGCTTTTCACTTGAAGTATTGCGTGGTTTTTTATTATCCTTACGGTAACGTTTTTCCTTATCAAAACGATCATTGCCACGACTTCCTTTTTTGAAATCATCACGACGACCACGACGGTTGTCTCCACGGCGATTATCACGACGGTCATCTCCACGACGACCTCCCTTAGCTTTACCACCGAAGCCATTACCTGATGGTTTAAATGGCAGTGGTTTTTCACGTGCAATCTCCACTTCAGGAAGGCTATCAGGATCTTGAACAGTCAGACTCAAGATATACATTGCCAATTCTTCTGGAGTAAATTCGGCAGCTAGCTTACGAGCATCCTTACCAAATTTCTCAAAGTTGGCACGGATAGTCTCATCTGCAAAATCACGTTCGATTTTCTTGAGAGCTACGTGTTTTTTTGCTTGGAAGGCTTCTTCTGCACTTGCAGGTTTGAGACCTTTCATACGTTTCTTAGTCAAGTTTTCAATGATTTGAAGGTAGCCCATTTCATTTGGTGAAACGAAAGTAATAGACTGACCTGACTTACCAGCACGACCTGTACGACCGATACGGTGAACATAACTTTCAGGATCTTGTGGAATATCGTAGTTATAGACATGGGTCACACCTGAAATATCCAAGCCACGCGCTGCAACGTCTGTCGCAACCAAAACATCAAGATTGCCATTTTTAAAGTCACGAAGGACACGAAGACGTTTGTTTTGGTCCAAATCACCATGAATTCCTTCTGCACGGAAACCACGGATTTTCAAACCACGAGTCAATTCATCTACACGGCGTTTTGTACGACCAAATACGATAGCAAGCTCAGGCTGTTCCACATCCATAAGACGAGTCATGGTATCAAATTTTTCTTGCTCTTTAACTCGGATATAGTATTGGTCAACCAATTCTGTTGTCAATTCCTTAGCCGCAATCTTGACATGCTCAGGCTCTTTCATAAACTGAACACCGATACGTTTGATAGCATCCGGCATTGTTGCTGAGAAAAGTAAGGTTTGACGGCTTTCAGGGACACGGGAGATGATCGCTTCAATGTCTTCAAGGAAGCCCATGTTGAGCATTTCATCCGCTTCGTCAAGGATAAGTGTTTCAATGTCTTGTAATTTCAAGGCCTTGCGTTTAATCAAGTCCAAGAGACGACCAGGTGTTCCCACCACGATATGGGCACCAGATTTTAGAGCCTTAATTTGTTTTTCAATGCTTGATCCGCCATATACTGAACGGACTTTGACTCCCTTGCTACGACCAAAACGGAAGAGTTCTTCTTGACTTTGGACAGCAAGTTCACGTGTTGGAGCGATAACCAAAGCTTGGATGGTCGCTTCTTCTGTACGGATTTTTTCAAGGGTTGGCAAGCCAAAGGCTGCAGTTTTTCCTGTACCAGTCTGAGCTTGACCGATAACGTCCTTGCCTTCAAGGGCCAAGGGAATAGTTTGCTCTTGGATCGGACTGGCTTCTACAAAACCAGCTTTTTCAATCTCTGCTAGCAAATCAGCAGACAAGTTTAATTCATTAAATTTCACGTTATTCTTCTTTCTAAAGGTGGTGCGAAGCCACCCTATAGGGCTTAGTTTATACTTTTCTTTTTATGACGTATTTTCATATACTGGATATAAAATCGTGTTGCTTCTTTTCCACAAAAGAAAAGTACTGTTTTCTTTGCAACCTATCTAGTATAACACAAGAGAGAAGCAAAAGATAGCCTAATCCTTCGATAATGTTATGTAAACGATTTTTCTGAGAAAATGAGGCTATAATTTCCACTATTTCATAAACTTTTTTAAAGCGTAGCAGAATTGTGCAAAAGTTTTTTTCTTGTGCTAGAATGAAAATCGAATAGGAGGAACTCTAAATGTTAACTTATGATTTAATCGTTATCGGATTTGGTAAAGCTGGTAAAACACTAGCTGGTAAATTGGCTTCAGCTGGCAAAAAAGTTGCCCTCGTTGAACGTAGCAAAGCTATGTACGGTGGAACTTGTATCAACATCGGATGTATCCCAACTAAAACTTTGCTAGTTGCTGCTGAGAAAGACTTGTCTTTTGAAGAAGTGATTGCTACCAAAAACACTATCACTGGTCGCCTTAACGGTAAAAACTATGCGACTGTTGCTGGTACAGGTGTGGATATCTTTGATGCGGAAGCTCACTTCCTTTCAAATAAAGTCATCGAAATCCAAGCTGGTGATGAAAAGAAAGAACTGACCGCTGAAACAATCGTCATCAACACTGGTGCTGTTTCAAATGTCTTGCCAATTCCAGGACTTGCTACAAGCAAGAACGTCTTTGACTCAACAGGTATCCAAAACTTGGACAAATTGCCTGAAAAACTTGGAGTCCTTGGTGGTGGAAATATCGGTCTTGAATTTGCAGGTCTTTACAACAAACTTGGAAGCAAGGTTACAGTTCTAGATGCCTTGGATACTTTCCTTCCTCGTGCAGAACCTTCAATCGCTGCTCTTGCTAAACAATACATGGAAGAAGACGGTATTGAATTACTTCAAAACATCCGTACTACTGAAATCAAAAACGACGGTGACCAAGTGCTTGTCGTAACTGAAAACGAAACTTACCGTTTCGATGCCCTTCTCTACGCAACTGGACGCAAACCAAATGTAGAACCACTTCAACTTGAAAATACAGATATTGAACTAACTGAACGTGGTGCTATTAAAGTAGACAAACATTGTCAAACAAACGTTCCTGGTGTCTTTGCAGTTGGGGATGTCAACGGTGGCCTTCAATTTACTTACATTTCACTTGATGACTTCCGTGTTGTTTACAGCTATCTTGCTGGAGATGGCAGCTACACACTTGAAGACCGTCTCAATGTACCAAATACTATGTTCATCACACCTGCACTTTCACAAGTTGGTTTGACTGAAAGCCAAGCAGCTGATTTGAAACTTCCATACGCAGTGAAAGAAATTCCTGTTGCAGCCATGCCTCGTGGTCACGTAAATGGAGACCTTCGTGGAGCTTTCAAAGCTGTGGTTAATACTGAAACAAAAGAAATTCTTGGAGCAAGCATCTTCTCAGAAGGTTCTCAAGAAATCATCAACATCATCACTGTTGCTATGGACAACAAGATTCCTTACACTTACTTCACAAAACAAATCTTTACTCACCCAACCTTGGCTGAGAACTTGAATGACTTGTTTGCGATTTAAGTTGAGATTTAATCATATCTAACAGCCCTCTTCGGGCTGTTTTCATTTCTGCGAAATCTCATACTCTTCGAAAATCTCTTCAAACCACGTCAGCTTTATCTGCAACCTCAAAGCGGTGCTTTGAGCAACCTGCGGCTAGCTTCCTAGTTTGCTCTTTGATTTTCATTGAGTATCAAATCTGTCTTTTCCTTCTTTTATGATATAATAGAAACATGAAATTAAAAACTACTTTGGGCCTTCTTGCTGGGCGTTCTTCCCACTTCGTTTTAAGTCGTCTTGGCCGTGGAAGTACGCTTCCAGGAAAACTTGCCCTTCAATTTGATAAAGATATTTTACAAAACCTAGCTAAGAACTATGAAATTGTCGTAGTCACTGGAACCAACGGAAAAACCTTGACAACTGCCCTGACTGTCGACATTTTAAAAGAGGTTTATGGTCAAGTTCTGACCAACCCAAGCGGTGCCAACATGATCACAGGGATTGCAACAACTTTCCTGACTGCCAAATCTTCTAAAGCCGGAAAAAACATTGCCGTTCTAGAAATCGATGAAGCCAGTCTATCTCGTATCTGTGACTATATCCAGCCAAGCTTATTTGTTATCACCAATATCTTCCGTGACCAGATGGACCGCTATGGTGAGATTTACACAACTTATAAGATGATTTTGGATGCTATTCGTAAGGTACCTACGGCTACTGTTCTCCTCAATGGTGACAGTCCGCTTTTCTACAAGCCAGCAATTCCAAATCCTGTACAGTATTTTGGTTTTGACTTGGAAAAAGGCCCAGCCCAGCTGGCTCACTATAATACAGAAGGAATTCTCTGTCCTGACTGCCAAGGTATCCTCAAATATGAGCAGAATACCTATGCAAACTTGGGTGCCTATATCTGTGAAGGCTGTGGATGTAAACGTCCTGATCTCGACTATCGCTTGACAGAACTGGTTGAGTTAACCAACAATCGCTCTCGCTTTGTCATTGACGGACAAGAATACGGTATCCAAATCGGTGGTCTCTACAATATCTACAACGCCCTAGCTGCGGTTGCCATCGCCCGTTTTCTCGGCGCAGATTCACAACTCATCAAGCAAGGATTTGATAAGAGCCGTGCAGTCTTTGGACGCCAAGAAACCTTCCATATAGGTGACAAGGAATGCACCCTTGTCTTGATTAAAAATCCAGTCGGTGCAACCCAAGCTATCGAAATGATCAAACTAGCACCTTATCCATTTAGCCTATCTGTCCTCCTTAACGCTAACTATGCAGACGGTATTGACACAAGCTGGATTTGGGATGCGGACTTTGAACAAATCACTGATATGGACATTCCTGAAATCAACGCTGGTGGTGTCCGTCATTCTGAAATCGCTCGTCGTCTACGAGTAACAGGCTATCCAGCTGATAAAATCACTGAAACAAGTAGTCTGGAACAAGTTCTTAAGACCATTGAGAACCAAGACTGCAAGCATGCTTATATTCTGGCTACCTATACTGCTATGCTTGAATTCCGCGAACTGCTGGCTAGTCGTCAGATTGTTAGAAAGGAGATGAACTAATGGTTTATACTTCACTTTCCTCAAAAGATGGCATTTACCCTTATCAGCTCAACATTGCCCACCTCTATGGAAATCTCATGAATACTTATGGGGATAATGGAAACATCCTCATGCTCAAGTATGTGGCTGAAAAGCTGGGAGCCCATGTGACCGTTGACATCGTTTCTCTCCATGATGACTTTGACGAAAATCACTACGACATCGCCTTTTTCGGTGGCGGTCAAGACTTTGAACAAAGTATTATTGCAGACGACCTACCTGCTAAAAAAGAGAGCATTGACAACTACATCCAAAACGACGGTGTGGTTCTGGCTATCTGCGGTGGTTTCCAACTATTGGGTCAATATTATGTTGAAGCTTCAGGGAGACGTATCGAAGGGCTAGGTGTCATGGGCCACTACACGCTCAACCAGACCAATAACCGTTTTATCGGTGACATCAAGATTCATAATGAAGATTTCGATGAAACCTACTACGGATTTGAGAATCATCAGGGCCGCACCTTCCTCTCAGATGATCAAAAACCACTGGGACAGGTTGTCTATGGAAATGGAAACAACGAGGAAAAAGTCGGCGAAGGGGTTCATTATAAGAATGTCTTTGGTTCCTACTTCCACGGACCTATCCTATCTCGTAATGCCAATCTAGCTTATCGCCTAGTCACTACTGCCCTCAAGAAGAAATATGGTCAGGACATCCAACTCCCTGCCTATGAGGACATTCTCAGCCAAGAAATCGCTGAGGAATACAGCGACGTCAAAAGCAAAGCTGACTTTTCTTAAACAAAGTGAAACTATATCAAAGAACCCCGTTATCTTGTCGGAGTTCTTTTTTGTCTTTTCTTTTACCCTTCTCCCTTGCATTTTCTCTCATTTTTTGCCAAAATAGAGGGGTAGAAAGAAGGTAGCATATGTCTAAATTACAACAAATCGTAACATATCTTGAAACTGAAAAACTAGACGTCGCTGTCGTATCTGACCCCGTCACAATCAATTACCTCACTGGCTTTTACAGTGATCCCCATGAACGCCAAATGTTCCTTTTTGTCCTAGCGGATCAGGAACCTCTCCTCTTTGTCCCAGCCCTTGAGGTTGAGCGTGCAAGCAGCACTGTTTCCTTCCCAGTTGTGGGCTATGTGGACTCTGAAAATCCATGGCAAAAAATGAAACATGCTCTTCCACAACTTGACTTCAAACGTGTCGCTGTTGAGTTTGACAATCTCATCTTGACAAAATATCATGGTTTAAAAACCGTTTTTGAAACTGCTGAGTTTGAAAACCTCACACCTCGTATCCAACGCATGCGCCTCATCAAATCAGCTGATGAAGTGCAAAAAATGATGGTTGCAGGTCTCTATGCGGACAAGGCTGTTAATGTTGGATTTGACAATATTTCTCTTGATAAGACTGAGACAGATATCATCGCCCAAATTGACTTTGCTATGAAGCGTGAAGGTTATGAAATGAGTTTTGATACCATGGTCTTGACTGGTGATAATGCTGCAAATCCACACGGTATTCCAGCAGCAAACAAAGTTGAAAATAACGCCCTTCTCCTCTTTGACCTGGGTGTTCTAGTCAACGGCTATGCTTCAGATATGACCCGTACAGTCGCTGTCGGTAAACCTGACCAATTCAAGAAAGACATTTACAACTTGACTCTGGAAGCCCAACAAGCTGCTCTTGACTTTATCAAACCAGGTGTGACTGCCCATGAAGTGGACCGCGCTGCCCGTGAGGTCATCGAAAAATCTGGTTACGGTGAGTACTTCAACCACCGTCTTGGTCATGGTATCGGTATGGATGTCCACGAATTCCCATCTATCATGGAAGGAAACGACATGGTCATCGAAGAAGGCATGTGCTTCTCTGTTGAACCGGGTATCTATATCCCTGGTAAAGTCGGTGTTCGTATTGAAGACTGCGGTGTTGTTACCAAGGACAGCTTCGACCTCTTTACAAGCACCAGCAAAGACTTGCTTTATTTTGATTAATATTCATCTAATACTCAATGAAAATCAAAGAGCAAACTAGGAAACTAGCCGCAGGTTGCTCAAAACACTGTTTTGAGGTTGTAGATAAGACTGATGAAGTCAGTAACCATATCTACGGCAAGACGATGTTGACGCGGTTTGAAGAGATTTTTGAAGAGTATAAAATCTTCCCACAATAAAACGCATAGTATCAAGTTTTCAACACCTGATACTATGCGTTTTTCTTATTTGAAAGACTTTTGACTCAGTCTCTTTACTTAATCTTCTTGATACTTTGACTAAGAATAAATCCTACAATCATCCCTACTATATTTTGCATGAAATTTGGTAGAATTTCTGGTAGGGCTGATGCCCAGCCATTCATCAAAGTAGAACCCAAGGCGTAACCCCCTACCATGGCAATCGTTGCTAAGATAAGGCCTAACCACTGAGTTTTTCCTTTAAATCCTGCGAAAAATCCCTGCAAGCCATGGTTGACCAAGCTAAAGAACATCCACTGAGGATAGCCTGATAAGAGGTCAATCAAGAAACCTGCTAGTCCTCCGACTACAGCCCCTTCGCGACTACCAAAGTAGAAGGCCGTAAAGAAGACACCCGCATCTAAAAGAGTTAGAATGCCTGTCGGTGTTGGAATTTTTAAGAAATAACCTAAAACCACAGAGAGGGCGGTTAATAGGGATACAAGGGCGATTTTAGTTGTTTTGGTTTGCTTCATATTGTCTTACTCCATACTGATCTGCTTGTGCAATGGCACGGTAAACGAAAGCCTTAGAGCTTTCTACTGCTGGTAAAAGTTCATCACCTTTAAGCAAGTGACTGGCAATGCTAGAAGCAAAGGTACAACCTGCACCAGCATTTTGCCCTTGGATGACAGGATTTTCTAGGACCGTAAAGTTTTGTCCATCATAAAAGACATCTACAGCCTTGTCCTGACTAAGGCGATTGCCTCCCTTGATAATGACTGCTGGCGCTCCTAAGTCATGCAATTTCTGTGCTGCAGTTTTCATATCTTCAAGGGTTTTAATCTCTTGATCTGCTAATAATTCTGCTTCAGGAAGATTAGGCGTAATCACACTGACATGAGGGAAAAAGCGAATCAATTCTTGACAGAGCTCACTTACAGCTACATCATGCGTTTCCTTGCAGACCAAGACAGGATCCAATACCACAGGCACTCCTGGACGTTGCTTGATAAAGTCCAATGCCTTCTCAGCTACACTGACAGTTGGTAGAAGACCGATCTTAATCCCTGCAAATTCCACATCACGCAAGCTATCTAATTCATGTTGAAAAATGGTATCGTCAGTTGGAAAAACTTCAAAGCCCTTTTCCGTCAAGGCTGTCAAACAAGTCACTGCTACAAAGCCATGCAAGCCGTTCAAAGTATAGGTAGCCAAATCAGCTGACAAACCACCACCACTAAAAATATCATTTCCAGAAAGTGCTAAAATACGATTATTCTTCATAACGAATCTCCTTTAAATACAAGCCATTTGGTGCCGCCGTGGGACCTGCAAGCTGCCTGTCCTTCTTCTCCAAGATGAGGTCAATCTGCTCTACCGGCATGCGGTTATTGCCGATTTTGAGCAGTGTCCCCACCATATTGCGAATCTGCTTATACAAGAAACCATTTCCTGAAAAGGTAAAGGTCAAAAACTGACCTGTCTCATCAACCCTAAGACTAGCTTCTGTGATGGTGCGAACCTTATCCTCTACACTAGTCCCAGAAGCTGTAAAACCGGTAAAATCATGGGTGCCCTCTAGCTTTTTGATTGCAATCTGCATCCGATCCACATCAAGCGGATAGGGAAAGTGAGTAGCATAGTGACGGCGCATAGGATTTTTGGGACGGCCCCTGTCTACGATAAACTCATAGGTCTTACTGTGCTTGGCATAACGGCAATGAAAATCATCCGCCACAAGCTCAATCGAAATCACATCAATATCTTCAGGGGACTGAGTGTCTAGAGCAAAACGGAGCTTTTCCTCATTCATCTGATAAGGCAGGTCAAAATGAATCACTTGTCCCAGGGCATGAACCCCACTATCTGTCCTACCAGCACCGTGAACAGTAATACCTTGCCCCTTATTTAACCTGGTCAAGGTTTTTTCAATTTCTTCCTGAACGCTACGCGCATGGGGCTGGCGCTGAAAGCCAGCAAAGGCGTAACCATCATAGGAAATAGTTGCTTTATATCTCGTCATAACTTCTATTTTATCAAGAAAATAATCTGTAAACAAGTTTCTAAATCAAATAGTGTCTGGGTACAAAATTCACAAAAAGAAAAACTTAGGAAACCAATCCTAAGCTCTCTTTTGAAGTAAGTACATGACAAAGATAGAAGTTACAATTAACCAAGATCCTAAGATTGCAAAGACCAACATACCATTGTGAGTCATCAAGCCAATTGCACCTAGAACAAATGGGGTCGTAAAGGCTCCAAAACTACAGCCTAAAACTGCAAATGAGGTTGCTTGATTGAGGAGTTTAGCTGGAATTCGTTCAGAGACAAGTTGAAAGACCGTCGTCAAGGCTACACTGTAGGCAAAGCCAGCCAGAATACTTCCTGCTACTACCACCCACAAGGATGGAGATAAGGCAATCACAATTTGCCCCAAACCAAAGGTAATACCGGACCAGAGGAGCAGTTTCTCTTTAAAGATAGAAATCAAGAAAGAAAAACTCACACCAGCCACAATCCCGATCAACTGCATGATACTAAGAACAAAACTAGATAACTGGGCATCTCCCAGTCCTCTTTCCACCATCAAACTTGGAATACGGATGGTAATAGCTGTATTGGTACAAACTACAACTGCCGCTTCAATAGCTAGGGTAAAAATCAAGCCTTTCATTTCTCGAGTTAAGCGACTTACTTCCTTCGCTTTTTTCTTGACTTCTTTCTTTTCCTTTCCATAAGGGACAAAGAGCAAATAAAGGGTCAGTACCAAAAATCCAGCACTATAGGCTAGGAAGGTAGCTGTCCAACCGAAGGCCAACAATTGGCCGACTGCCAAGGTAATGAGAGAAGCCCCAACGACCTCTGAAGAACCGCGTAATCCTAACATCTGAATTCGCGTTTTTCCTTGATAGCGTTCACTGATAATGGAAATGGCCTTGGCATTAATCATCCCAACACCCAAACCAAAAAGAATCCGTGTTCCAAAGACAAAGG
>NZ_JAJNSA010000045.1:0-18556 GCF_027497875.1 Streptococcus sp. SM3
TCACCTGATGAACCACCATCATCCGCCACCGTTACGATAGCTGCGATTTCCACATCTTTTTCACGCAGACTTTTAAGAATGACGGGGATCCCAGTCCCTCCACCAATCACCGTTATCTTTGGTTTTCTCATGAACGGTTTACCGTTTCCTTTCTTCGGTCTTTATCACGATGCCCTTCATTGACAGGCCAATTCTTGGATAAATCCTGCGCCAAGCGTTTGGCAAAGGCCACACTACGGTGTTGCCCACCCGTACAACCCATGGCAATGGTCAAAACGGACTTCCCTTCCTTTTGGTAACTTGGCAAAATCGGCTCAATCAAGGCCAACAAATGTTGATAAAAATCTTCTGACTCAGGATGATTCATGACATAGTCATAAACAGATTCATCCACACCCGTTTGGTTTCTCAGTTCTGGAAGATAATATGGATTTGGCAAAAAGCGCACATCAAAGACTAAATCTGCATCAATCGGGATTCCATATTTAAAGCCAAAAGACATGACTTCGATACGGAAAGACTGGGCTTGTTCTTGATCTGAAAACTGCTCTGCAAGGGTTTTACGCAGCTCACGTGGAGTAAGTTCAGTCGTATCCACCACATTTTGGCTCATATTTTTCAAAGGCGCCAAGAGTTCACGTTCCAGCTTGATTCCATCCAAAATCCGTCCATCAGCAGCTAGAGGGTGACTTCGTCTAGTTTCCTTGTAACGAGCGACCAATTCCTTATCAGCTGCATCCAAAAAGAGAATTTTAAAGTCCAGTTCTTCCTTATTTTCCAGCTCATCCAAAACAGCTTGAATCTCTGAAAAGAAAGAACGGCTACGCATATCCACTACCAAGGCCAACTTATGGTCGTCTTCCTTTGTTTCCACCAACTGCAAAAACTTAGGCAAGAGAGCTGGAGGCATATTATCAATAGTAAAATAACCCAAATCTTCGAAGGACTGAATGGCAACTGTTTTCCCTGCACCACTCATTCCTGTCACAATCACCAAGTGAAGTTGTTTCTTTGTCATCTTTTTCTCCTTATATCAAAAGAAGTTTGGCAACACCAAACTTCAACTAGCTTATCCAATCTCTGCGATGACTTCGATTTCGACTTTTACATCACGAGGAAGACGAGCTACCTCTACTGCTGAACGAGCTGGAAATTCCTCTTTAAAGGCCGTTTGGTAAACCTCGTTAAAAGGAACAAAGTCGTTCATATCGCTCAAGAAACAAGTTGTTTTGACAACATGGTCAAAGTCAGTTCCTGCTTCTGCCAAAATAGCACCAATGTTTTTCAAGACTTGTTCTGTCTGTTCTTGGATCGTTTCTCCAACGATTTCCCCAGTTTCAGGAGAGAGAGGAACTTGACCACTAGCAAACAAAAGGTTGCCAACGATTTTTCCTTGAACATATGGTCCGATAGCCTTTGGGGCTTTGTCTGTATGAATTGTTTTTGCCATTTTCTTTTCCTCACAATTTTTCTAAGATTGCATCCCAAGCCTCATCCATCCCTGCCTTGCTGACAGATGAAAAGAGGATAAAGTCGTCACTTGGGTCAAAGTTTAATTTCTTTTTGATTGCTGATTCATGCTTGTTCCATTTACCACGAGGAATCTTGTCCGCCTTAGTCGCAACGATGATGACCGGAATCTCATAATATTTGAGAAATTCGTACATCTGCACATCATCTGCTGACGGGTCATGACGAAGGTCAACTAGACTGACTACCGCACGGAGATTTTCCCGAGTCGTTAAGTACTCCTCAATCATGCGCCCCCACTTTTCACGTTCCTTTTTAGAAACACGGGCATAGCCATAACCAGGCACATCCACAAAGCGCATCTTGTCGTCGATATTAAAGAAGTTGAGCAGCTGAGTTTTACCAGGTTTCCCTGATGTTCGGGCTAGATTCTTACGATTCAGCATAGTATTGATAAAGCTAGACTTGCCAACATTTGAACGCCCTGCAAGAGCAATCTCTGGCAGTTCATCCTGCGGATAGTGGGACTTATTAGCCGCACTAAGCAAGATTTCAGCATTGTGTGTATTGATTTCCATAGTCACCTCTAGGCTGTTTCCAAGATTGGTTTATCCGTTCCATCGACAGCTTCTTTTGTGATGCGAACCAATTTCACATTTTCCTGACTCGGTACTTCAAACATAACATCTAGCATGGTTTCTTCGATAATCGAGCGAAGACCACGCGCACCCGTTTTGCGTTCGATAGCCTTATTGGCGATTTCTTGAAGGGCTTCGTCGTCAAATTCCAACTCAACATCATCATAAGAAAGCAAGGTTTGATATTGTTTAACCAAGGCATTTCTTGGCTCTTTCAAGATACGAACCAAATCATCTACTGTCAACTGTTCAAGAGCTGCAAAGACTGGCAAGCGTCCAATCAACTCAGGGATAATACCAAATTTTTGAATATCTTCAGCGATGATTTCTTGCATGTAGGAGCTATTTTCGTCAATCGCCTTGTTATTTTGACCAAAGCCGATAACCTTTTCACCCAGACGTTGTTTGACGATTTCTTCAATACCATCAAAGGCACCACCCACGATGAAGAGGATATTTTTAGTATCCACTTGAATCATCTCTTGTTGTGGATGTTTACGTCCACCTTGAGGCGGTACGCTGGCAACTGTTCCCTCGATAATCTTAAGAAGGGCTTGTTGCACCCCTTCACCAGAAACGTCACGTGTGATCGATACGTTCTCGCTCTTCTTAGCAATCTTGTCAATTTCATCCACGTAGATAATCCCACGCTCTGCACGTTCAATGTTAAAGTCAGCAGCCTGCAGGAGTTTGAGGAGGATATTTTCCACATCCTCACCAACATAACCAGCCTCAGTAAGAGCTGTTGCATCCGCAATCGCAAAAGGCACATTCAAGCTCTTAGCCAAGGTCTGGGCAAGGAAAGTTTTCCCTGAACCAGTTGGGCCAATCATCAAGATATTTGATTTCTG
Organism: Streptococcus sp. SM3; assembly: GCF_027497875.1. The sequence goes on from NZ_JAJNSA010000045.1 coordinate 2,960, forward strand.
CAAATCCACATCTTCTGACTCTTCACGCGTATCGTGGAAATTGATACGTTTGTAGTGGTTGTAAACCGCCACTGCCAAGGCACGCTTGGCACGATCTTGACCAATTACATAGTGGTTCAAGATGTGGAGGAGTTCGATTGGTTTTGGTACCTCAGACAAGTCTGCCAAGACTTCCTCAGCCAACTCTTCCCGAATGATTTCCTGGGCTAACTCCACACATTCATTACAGATAAAGGCGTTGTTCCCAGCGATTATTTTTTGTACTTCTTCTTGGCTTTTGCCACAAAATGAGCAATAAACCATCATATCATTATTCCTATTTGTAGGCATGATTTCCTTCCGTTCTATTCTATACTGTCATTCTATCTAAAATAAGGTCATGTAAAAAGCATGAATACTATTGACCAAATTGGTAAAGGCATTTAACCAGAGCAGGACAGAAAGTCCATAGCGCTTTTTACGAAAAGCCTGTACTCCTGCAAGCAAGCAGACCAAGCACAGCATGGCTGTGAAAAAACCAAATATACTACGTTCCATTAGACTTCCTTTCTCTTGCGGTATTGGATGGTAAAATCATAAGGATTTTTCTCATCTTTGGTATAGGATTTGCTTGAAACTGTCTCAAAAAGGGACAAGTCAAAGTCTTCAGGGAAATAGGTATCTCCTTCCACCCGTGCATGGATTTGAGTGACAATGACTTCATCCAAATAGGGTTCAAAAGCCTGAAAAATTTGCTTTCCACCGATAATATAGAGATTCTTGTCTTGACCCTGATACCAGTCTAGAACAGACTGGATGTCCTGAAAAGTAGTAACCCCATCTATCTTTTCTTCCAAATTACGTGTCAAAATCAAGGTCTCCCGTTTTGGAAGAAGACGACGTCCCATTCCATCAAAGGTCACACGCCCCATCAAGATAGCATGATTCAGAGTTGTTTCTTTGAAGTGTTGCAATTCTGCTGGTAAATACCAAGGCAGACGATTGTCCTTGCCAATCACACCCTCTTCATCCTGGGCCCAAATAGCTACGATTTTCTTAGTCATGCTTCCATCCTTTTTACTGATAGTACTATTTTATCAAAAAACTCAAAAAAAGACTGGTTTGGAATGCGTTCAGTTTGATAGAAAAGAAGCAGGCTAGCTCTAGCCTGCTTCTCCTGTCCCTAGGACATGCGTTTTTTTGCTTCTGATTCAATTTTTTTAACTACTTCTTGAATGTTCAAACCAGTTGTATCAAGGTAGACCGCATCCTCTGCTTGTTTGAGAGGCGAAGTCTCACGATGACTATCCTTATAGTCACGCGCAGCAATTTCCTCTTTTAAGGTTTCAAGGTCTGTTTCAATTCCCTTGGCAATATTTTCCTTGTAACGGCGCTCTGCTCTTTCATCTACCGAAGCTACTAGGAAAATTTTCAATTCTGCTTGTGGCAATACAACAGTCCCAATATCGCGACCGTCCATGACAATCCCACCTTGCTGGGCAATCTCTTGTTGGAGAGAAACTAGTTTCTCACGTACTTCAGGAATCGCCGCAATAGCTGAAACATGATTGGTCACTTCATTTTCACGGATAGGATGGGTAATATCCACATCTCCTACAAAGACAAGCTGTTCTCCAGTTTCTGAACGCCCAAAGCTGATTGGATGCTGATCCAATAAGGCTAAAAGTTCCTCAATCTCTTCCACTCCTAACTGGTGTTTCAGAGCCATATAGGTCGCCGCACGATACATGGCACCTGTATCTAGATAGGTATAACCAAAATTTTTAGCAATAATCTTAGCAACCGTACTCTTACCGCTTGAAGCTGGACCATCGATAGCAATTTGAATCGTCTTCATTTATGACTCCTATCTAGTCTTAATCACATCTCCAGGATTTGCAAACCAAGATCCTGTAGCCATATGTCCAGGATTCAATGCTTCTAATTGAGCAATTGAAATACCTGCACGTTGTGCCAAGACAGCTTCACCCTCACCAGCCTGAACTGTAATTGTTCCTTCACTAGCAGCATGTTCTTCGGAATGACTCTCACTAGAGGAGCTCTCTGTAGAAGTTGCTTCTTCAGTCTTGCTAGATGAAGAAGACGATTCTTCTGTTACAGATGTTGAAGCAGGGGCAGATGAGTCATAAAAATCTTTCAAGGCTGCTGTGCGATTACTCCCTCCGCTTGAAAGGTAAATCAATACTATTATCATTGCTACAACAATCACGAAAAAGAGACTAGCTAGAATCGTCAAAACACGATTTGCAACAACGCCTGTACCTTTTTGATTACGTTGACGTCGTTCCGTTCTCGTCTGTTCTTCCTGATTCTCATAAATATCTTCTTGCCACGGTTCTTTTGCCATACCTTACTCCTTGTTTTTTTTTACTTTTCTTATTACAATATAAATATGAAAATCACACTTATACCTGAACGCTGCATTGCCTGTGGTCTTTGCCAAACTTATTCTGAATTATTTGATTACCACGATAATGGAATCGTGCGTTTTTACGATGACCCTGACCAACTAGAAAAAGAAATTTCTCCTAGTCAGGACGTTGTAGAAGCTGTTAGAAACTGTCCGACACGTGCCTTGATTAAGGATTAACTCTAATATCGACAGGAACGTTCCACTCCTTCTAGTTTAGCATATTTCTATGCAAAATTATAGTCTTTTCTCTTTATTTTTTTCTGTAAAATCAGGAAGGTCACTTTTTTCTTTAATCAGATAAAGTGGTCTTTTTTTAGTCTCTAGATAAATCTTACTGATATACTTGCCGAGAATCCCAATGGTCAAGAGTTGAATCCCTCCGAGAAAGAGAATAACAGCCATCAGAGAGGTCCAACCTGATGTAGGATTGCCCAAAATGAGAGTCCGAACCACAACAAAAAAGGTCATAAGTAGAGAAATAAAACAAGATAGGAGACCAGCCACAAAGGCTATAACCAAGGGAAAATCTGAAAAATTAACAATTCCTTCAATGGAGTAGAAAAAGAGTTGCCTAAAACTCCAACTGGTCTTTCCTGCCTGCCTTTCGACATTGGGATAGTCCAGATAGTGGGTTTTAAAGCCGACCCAGGCAAAGAGTCCCTTCGAAAAGCGATTGGACTCAGTCAAGCTTAAAATGGCATCCACTACAGATCTTCTCATCATGCGAAAATCACGAACACCTGACGGCAAGGCTACTGGACTAATTTTTTTCATGAAGCCATAAAAGAGATCAGCACAGAAACTGCGAAAGAAGGGTTCTCCCGCCCGACTAGTTCTCCGTGTTCCTACACAGTCTAAATCTGCATTTTGGTCTAGTAAGTTTTTCATCTCAAGCAACATACCAGGAGGATCCTGAAGGTCTGCATCCATCACCACCACTAGGTCTCCTGTCGCATATTGCAAGCCTGCATACAGAGCTGCTTCTTTGCCAAAATTTCGCGAGAAAGAAATATAATGAATTGCCGGATTTTGCTCCCGATAGGTCTTTAAGAGTTCCAAAGTCCCATCACTTGATCCATCGTCGACAAAGACATACTCGATTTCTGTTTCCAAATCTGGAAGTAAAGCTTCCAAAGCCTGATAAAAAAGAGGAAGTACTTCCTCTTCGTTTAAACAGGGGACAATGATTGACATCACCATCTTAGTCTTCAAATCCATTTGGATGCTTACTTTGCCAACGCCATGCGTCTTCACACATTTGGGTGATGTCGAGTTCTGCTTTCCAGCCGAGTTCTGCTTTGGCTTTTGCTGGGTCTGAATAGCAGGCTGCAATATCACCTGGGCGGCGGTCTACAATGCGGTAAGGAATCGGACGTCCCACTGCTTTTTCCATGTTTTGGATAATTTCAAGAACTGAGTAGCCTTTACCTGTGCCAAGGTTATAAACGTTTAGACCTGAACCTTTTTGGATTTTTTTCAGAGCTGCGACGTGACCTTTAGCCAAATCGACAACGTGGATATAGTCACGAACACCAGTTCCGTCTTCCGTATCGTAATCGTCTCCAAACACTTGCACTTGCTCTAATTTTCCAACGGCTACTTGAGTCACATATGGCAAGAGATTGTTTGGAATACCGTTTGGATTTTCTCCCAAATCACCACTCTCATGCGCTCCGATTGGGTTAAAGTAACGAAGCAAGACCACATTCCATTCTGAGTCTGCCTTGTAGATATCCGTCAAAATTTCCTCTAGCATAAGCTTAGTGCGGCCATATGGATTGGTCACTGAAAGTGGGAAATCTTCCAAGATGGGCACTGTATGAGGATCTCCGTAAACTGTCGCAGAAGAGCTGAAAATGATGTTTTTACAGTTGTTTTCTTCCATGACCTTCAAAAGACTAACAGTTCCTGCGATATTGTTGTCATAGTAGGTAAGAGGGATACGTGTTGATTCGCCGACAGCCTTCAAGCCAGCAAAGTGAATGACACCAGTTAGTTCTTCTTGATTGAAAATGTCACGAAGAGTATCTGTATCACGGATATCTGCCACATAGAAAGGCACTTCAACTCCTGTAATTCTCTCAACAACTTCTAAACTTTTTCTATTACTATTAACAAGGTTATCCACCACAACAACTTGATGACCTGCTTGGATTAACTCAATAACTGTGTGGGTTCCGATAAAACCTGCTCCACCCGTTACCAAAATCTTTTCTTGCATCTTCTTTCCTCGATTCTCGGATTATTTTTTCTTATTTTACCATTTTTGATAGGGAATGTCATTTGCCATCCTAGAGGGTAGGATAAAATTTCAGTAAAATGCTTATTTACTTTTTACTCGTTTGACATAGTTTTCAATTGGGTAGTTTAGAGGGTCCAAGGTCAACTCCTTGTCTTGGATCAGTTGAGCTAGATGGTAACCAATGATAGGACCAGTTGTGAGGCCTGATGAACCTAGTCCACTAGCAGCATAGACACCTGCTAAGCCAGGTACTTGCCCAAAGAAAGGTGAGAAATCACTGGTATAGGCACGGATTCCCACACGCTCAGCTCTTGAAGTCGCTACTGTCAAGACTGGATAGTGAGGCAAGGCTACCTCCTCCATTTGTTGGAGCAAGGTTTCATCTACCGTCAAATCAAATCCCATGTCATTTTCATGGGTAGCGCCTAGGGATAATTTCCCACCTGCAAAAGGAATCAAATCCCACTCCCCTTCTGGCATAACAACAGGGTAAGATTCCATGTCTTGGGCAAGCTGATAATCTCGTAGTTGTCCTTTTTGAGGACGGACATCCACAACATAACCCAAGGGTTCTAACAAGTCCCCCAACCAAGCTCCCGTCGCCAAAATAACCTGATCAAACACCTCTTCGTCAATCTGGTAGCCTGATGCTAAAGGTGTCAGAGTCACTTTTTCTTTGACCAGCTTGACCTGACTGGCTTCCAGCAAACGAGTCACTAAGAGTTGACCATCTACTCTCGCTCCACCAGAAGCATAGAGCAGGTGATCAAATCCCTGCAAGCCAGGGAATAATTCATTAGCTGATGCTGGGTCCAGAATGGCTAATTGCCCTATCAAGGGAGATTCTTCTCTGCGCTGGAGGGCTAGTTGATAGAGTTCTTCCAACTTAGTTTCATCCTTTTTCAGGAGAAAGACTCCCGAACGCTGGTAAAAGTCGATTTCTTGACCTGACTTCTCTAAATCAGCTAATAAATCCACATAAAAGTCAGCCCCCAAGCGCGCCATTTTGTACCAGGCTTTATTACGACGTTTGGAAAACCAAGGACTGATAATTCCTGCTGCGGCCTTGGTAGCCTGACCTTGTCCATGGTCAAAGACGGTTACTTCTAGGTCACTTTCTTTCGAGAGGTAGTAGGCTGCTGTTGCTCCCACAATTCCTGCTCCGATAATAGCAACTTTTTTCATTGTTTTCACTTTCTAACTAGATATGGCGGAAAGGATTGGTCGATGCTTGACTAGGTACAATATCGATTGTCCAGCCCTTTTCTCCTTTCCATTGATTAAGGAGTGCTGCGATTTTTTCCACAAAAAGCACTTCGATATAGTGACCTGGGTCCAATGCCAACAAACCATCAGACAGCATATCCTGAGCAGTATGGTAGTAAATATCACCAGTGATATAGACATCTGCCCCCTTTGCCAAAGCATCCTTATAGAATGACTGCCCACTTCCACCACAGATGGCCACTCTTGAAATAGGCTTCTGCAAATCGCTCTCTTGATAATGCACCATTCGAAGACTATCTAGACCAAAGACTTGCTTGACATTCTGGGCCAATCCCCCAAATGTCTGAGGCTGAACATTCCCAATACGTCCAATTCCACGTTCAGGACCTGTCTCCTGCAGATAAGTCGTCTCCTCAATGCCTAGCATCTGGCAGAACCAGTCATTGAGGCCATTTTCAACGATGTCAATATTGGTATGGCTGACATAAACTGCGATGTCATGCTTGATGAGATCAATGTAAATCTGATTTTGTGGACGGCTAGCTACCAAATCCTTGATGGGACGGAAAATCGGCGCGTGCTTGACAATAATCAAGTCCACACCCTTTTCAATGGCTTCAGCCACCGTTTCTTCACGAATATCGAGAGCAACCATGACACTTTGGATATCCTTGTCCAAAGTGCCAATTTGCAGGCCACGACTATCTCCCTCCATTGAAAATTCCTGAGGGCAAAAGGCTTCATATGCGTTAATTACTTCACTTGCAAGCATGGAGAACCTCCTTGATAGCTTGAATTTTGTCTACTAGAACTTGACGTTCCTCCAGATTTTTTTCAGGGATTTGTCCGAGGGCAAACTCTAGCTTAACAGCTTCTTTTTGCCATTTTTGGACAAAGACTGGACTGACCTCTTTGGACAAGAAGGGACCAAAGCGAACATCACTTGCTGATAACTTCATTTGTCCTGCTTCCACCACCAAAATCTCGTAAAACTTGCCAGCTTCTTCTAAGATGCTTTCAGCTACAATCTGAAAACCATTGTCTTGCAACCAGATACGCAAGTCGTCTTCACGATTATTGGGTTGGAGGATCAATCGTTCTACATTAGCTAACTTGTCCAAGCCTTCTTCTAAAATCCTAGCAATCAAACGACCACCCATACCAGCAATGGTAATGACCGACACTTGGTCTGCCTCTTCAAAGGCTGCCAAGCCATTGGCTAAACGGACTTGGATTTTCTCCTTTAGACCGTGAGCCTCAACATTTTTGACAGCAGACTGATAGGGACCTTCCACCACCTCACCTGCAATGGCGCTTTTGATTTGGTCTCTTTCGACTAACTCGATAGGCAGATAAGCATGGTCACTTCCCACATCGAGTAAAATGGCTCCCTGTGGCACAAAGGAAGCCACTAATTCTAATCTCTTTGAAATCATCTTCTCTCTCTTTCCAAAACTCTATTACCTCTTATTATACCACATTTCAGCTGGCAATCTTGCACCTAAAAAGACCGCAATCCACAGATTGCAGCCTTTCTTTATTTTCTAGCTTGATAACGACTGGTTAGAATGAAAATCACGGTAAAGACCAACATCATGACACCATAAACAGGTAATGTTTGTCCTGTTAAGGTTGAAATTTCAAGCAGTTTTTGAATTCTTGGGAAGAGAGCTGTGGCTAGGAAGCCTCCTACTGACCAAACAATCAAGAGGACACGCCATAGGGTAAATGGCATGCAGGCTCTAAATACAGATAAGAAACCAATTGACCCCAAGAGATAATAGAGTAGAGTTGAAATTTCTAACTCAGACCAACCTTGGCTACTTCCAAATAGTTTCACAAAAAGAACGCTGAACACAACCATGAGAGCACTTGGTAGAGCACGAAGCATGGATCTTCTGAGGAAGTTTGGCTCGACAGGTTTGATATTTCGCTCAAAAGTCAGAACGAATGGTGGGAACCCTTCCACGAACTGGTCAATCATGGTAATCTGGATCGGAATGAAGGGGAAAATCAAGATCCACTCAGACCGACCTAGTAAAGCACTGGCGATACAGATAACTGCGAGCAAGAATGAGTAGATGGTCTTTATCAAGAAAATCGGTGCAATGTGGGCAATATTATTAACCACACGACGACCTTCAAAGAGAATCTCAGGAACATCATTAAAATCTGAGTTCAAAAGAACCAGATTAGCAATCTGACGAGTCGCAGGATCTCCCTCAGCCATCACGATAGAACAATCCGCCTCACGAAGGGCCAATATATCATTAACCCCATCCCCTGTCATAGCCGTTGTATGCCCCGCTTTTTTCAGTGTTTGGATGATGAGTTTCTTTTGATGAGGGGAAACACGTCCGAAAATCGCAGTTTCCTCCACCATAGCAATCAATTCCTCATCCGTGATTTTGGAGCAATCTACATAGCTGTGATAGTCCGCAAAACCAGCCTTCTGGGCAATGCTAGATACCGTAACTGGATTGTCACCAGAGATAATTTTTAGGCCCACTTCCTGAGAACGGAGATAGTCCAGCGTCTCTGCTGCTCCCTCCCGAATGGGGTCCAAGATTTCCAGCAAGGCTAGAGCCTGAATATCAGATGGTTTCTGTGGTTTGTGATGGTCTAATTTCTCCTGACTGAGAGCTAAGACCAAGACACGCGACCCTCTCTCCAAGGCCTCCATGGCTTCTGGGAACTCAGAAACCAGCAACATCTCAGGTGCCCCTAAGAAAACTGTTCCCAAACCTTCTAACTCCATTGCTCCCCACTTGCGGTCGCTTGAGAAGGGAAGATTAGAGAGCATAGGATAGGCTATTTCGCCTTGGAAACGCTGGCGAATAGCTTGGGCTGTTGGATTTTTATCCTCACTATGGGCCATATAGCTGGTTAAGATGCTGTAAATATCCTTTTCACCATAAGTTTCCGTCAGCGGAATAACAGCCTCCACCTGCATCTTTCCTTGGGTGATGGTGCCCGTCTTGTCCAGACAGAGCATGTCCACGCGCGCCAAGGTCTCAACAGAGTACATCTCCTGCACCAAGACCTTTTTCAAGCCCAACTTAATCACTGCAGTCAAAAGCGAAGTGATGGTCAAAAGGGCGATTCCCTTAGGCAACATTCCCAAAAGAGCTGTCGATGAATTTACAACGGACGACTTGAGAGGCAAGCTTTTTAAAAGCAAGGCTTCTAGCAAGAGAGCAAGACCAAAAGGAATGATAATCTTCCCAGTAAAACTAGCTAACCTGTCCAGCGATTTCATGATACGAGAGTTGATGGGTTTAACGGTCTTGGCTTCCAGCATGAGTTTGGCAGCATAGTTATCAGATCCAACATGGTGAACTTGAGCTAAAACTGCCCCACTGGCTAAGAAACTTCCTGACAAAAGCAAGGCATCCACTTCCTTTTGCACCAAATCACTTTCCCCCGTCAACATGGCTTCATTGACTTCCGCAAAGCCTTCCAAAACCAAGGCATCACTAGGAATCTGCTCTCCTGCAGACAAACGAATGACATCTCCTAACACCAATTCTTCAGGATTCAGAGCCACTTCTTGGCCATCACGAATAGTCTTGACCTTTTCCTTGGTCATGAGATTGAGCTTGTCCACCATGTGTTTAGCCCGCAGCTCGGTCACAATCCCAGAAAAAGCGTTAAAGCAGATAACAGCAAAAAAGACCAAATTGCTCCAAGCCTGCACAAAGGTAAGGGCCAAAGCAATGGCAAAGTTCAAAGCGTTAAAAAGGGTAAAGACATTTCGTTTAACGATTTGCCAAGTGCTGGTACTGGCCGAAGCAGTAAAATCATTGACCAAGCCCTTAGCCTGTCTTTCCTTGACTTCTCTTTGGGTTAATCCCATAATCTTATTTTTATCCATAAATTCTATCATATCATTTTTTCTAAAAGAATTCTAATCTCATCCCAAATATGGACCTGGTCAAGGGAAAAGTTTGCCAGCCCTCCTTTGATAAGGTATAATAATAACAAGAAAAGAATCGAAGGAGATCGCATGTTTTATACTTATTTACGTGGATTGGTTGTCTTGCTCCTATGGTCCATCAATGGCAATGCCCACTATCATAATACTGATAAAATTCCTAATCAAGATGAAAATTATATTCTGGTTGCCCCTCACCGTACCTGGTGGGATCCTGTTTACATGGCCTTTGCGACCAAACCAAAACAATTTATCTTTATGGCAAAAAAAGAACTCTTTACCAACCGTATCTTTGGTTGGTGGATTCGTATGTGTGGTGCCTTTCCTATTGACCGTGAAAATCCTAGCGCCTCAGCCATCAAATATCCTATCAATGTTCTCAAAAAAAGTGACCGCTCTCTCATCATGTTTCCAAGCGGGAGCCGTCACTCAAACGATGTCAAGGGTGGTGTAGCCCTGATTGCCAAAATGGCCAAGGTCCGTATCATGCCTGTTACCTACACAGGTCCCATGACCTTGAAAGGCTTGGTAAGCCGCGAGCGTGTCGATATGAATTTTGGAAATCCAATCGATATCTCCGATATCAAGAAAATGAATGACGAAGGCATTGAAACAGTCGCCAATCGTATCCAAACAGAATTCCAACGTCTAGACCAAGAAACCAAACAATGGCACAATGATAAAAAACCAAACCCACTCTGGTGGTTTATCCGCATCCCTGCTCTCATCCTTGCCATTATCCTCGCTATCCTAACTATCATCTTTAGCTTCATCGCAAGCTTCATCTGGAATCCAGATAAAAAGAGAGAGGCTCTTGGTTAAATAAATACAACAATCCCTTGGCAAAAGCCAAGGGATAAATCTTTTATTCGATTTTCCATTTTTGGGCCAACCAGCTGGCAAAAGCTAGGAATCGTTCAGCTACTTGTTCATGATGTCCATAAGGATCAAAGACAAACTGGCCGTTCGGATAGCATTTCTGAAGACTGGTATGGATCTGCTCAGCATAGGCTGGTGCTTGAGCCAGACGATTGCTATGATTGACTCCTTCTGTTTGACCGTTCTGTAAATACAGCAAACAGTCCAAATTTTCCACATTTTCTTCCTTGCAATAAGTCACAAAATCAGGATACCAAAAGGAACCGCAGATGGAGAAGACACAGGAAACCTTGTCAAAGCTGAAAAGACTGTAAACTGCCGCCAAGCCACCTAGTGAATAACCTCCGTAGGCAAGGCGTGCTTCATCCAGGCGATAAAGCGACTGCAACTTGTCTAAAAGGCCTCCAAATAAATGATCATGATAGACCTTGGCCTGACCTCCAAAATCTGGAGCTCCATCTCTCAGAGCAACTGCCTTCCATGGAGTGTAGTCATCTAGGCGATTTTTAGAGGTCAAGCCCACTAAAATCGCAGATTCGGAAAGGGACGATAGGAAATCCAAGTTTCCATCATTCAATAAAATAGCCGGATAGGTTTGATTGGAGTCGTAGTTAGAGGGAAGGCTGATTTTGACTTGAATTCCTTCCCAATCAAACTCATTATTTATTGATAAAGTCATTGATTTTTTCAAGGGAATCAATCACTGCTGGACCATAATCCATCAACTCATCGTAAGAGATGGTCATGATTTTTTGATTCTTAATAGCAGGAACGCTTTCCAAAACAGCATTTGCCTTCATCAACTCTACTGCTTTTTCATCCAATTTTTTATTGCGATCGCTGGTTACATAGATAATCAATTCAGGATCCATTGACACGAGGTTTTCCAAGGTCAAGCCTGATGTCCCCGTAGCAACGTTTGTATAACCAAGTTGGTTCAGCAAACTTTCTTGCAAAGCAGACTTGTAGGCACCGAAGGTTTCATCATTATAAGCAACCATAATCAAAGCCTTTTTCTTTTCACCTTGGCTTGCTGGATTTGCTTTCTTAACAGCATCAATTTTAGTTTGTAATTGTGCTGCGTATTCATTAGCCTTGTCCTGAACATTAAAAATCATTCCAAGATTTTTGACATCTTCTACGATATTCCCCAAATCTTGCTGAATCGTTGAGAGAGAAGCTTTTTGTGTATAAACTGGGATTTTATTTTCATTCCAAGTGCTAACCGTCCCCAAGGATTTTTCAGAAAACATCATGTTTCGACCCATCACAGCGTCTGGCTCATAAGAAAGGACTGTCTCTTGTGAGACTGTTTTTTTATCCCCAATTTGAGGAATCGTCGCAATCGCGTCCTTGTATTTGTCCGTCACAGCATTATCAGGGTTAAGCATGCCAACAATTTTATCCTTCAACCCCAACTCCAATAAGATTTCAGTGGTTGAAAGATTGTTTGTGATAACTTTTTCAGGTGCCTTGTCAAAGACTTGTTCGACTTCATTCCCTTTCGCGTCATAGGTTTTGACCGTTAACGGATAAGTCGTCTCTGCATTGGCCTTTTGAATTGTCTCTGTGCTAGACTGTGTGGTAGTTTTTTCTGTAGTAGTATTACCACAAGCTGCCATGGTTAGGGTAGCTACTGTTACCAGTAAAATACTGAGTGTTTTTTTCATTTTATTTTCCTTTTCATTCTTATAAATAGTGAATCATAGCTTGCTGATCCTCGGTCCAAGTCACCTGACTTTGAACTCCGTATACAGTTTGCAATGACTCAGGAGTGATGGTCTCCTTTGGAGTCCCTTGGTAAAGGATTTCTCCCTCTTTCATCAGATAGAGATAATCCGAATAGCGACAAGCAAGTTGAATATCATGTAGGACAGCTAGAACATTGACCTTGAGATTTTTCACAATGGCTAACAAGTCTAGCTGATACTTGATATCCAGGTGATTGGTTGGTTCGTCCAGGAGCAAGAGAGTCGGTTCTTGCACCAAGGCGCGAGCTAGTAAGACTCGCTGTTTCTCTCCCCCTGACAGAGACGAATAGAGACGAGTTTTCTTCTCAAGCATATCCACCTTAACGAGGGCATCTTGAACGAGTGTAAAATCCCTTTCCTTTTCCTTCTGTAAAAAAGAGAGGTGGGGAGTTCTTCCCAGCAAGACGATTTCTTCAACTGTACAATCAAACTGCAGTTGGTTAAACTGGGTCACAACTGCCATTTGCTTGGCTGTTTCTTTGAGCGTCCATTGTTCCAGAGGCTTTCCATCTAGGCTTATCAATCCTTTGTCCGCCTTTTCCTGACGATAGAGGAGTTTAAGTAGACTGGTTTTCCCGCTTCCATTTGGTCCTAATATCGTGTGAAATTGATTCCCTTCAACCTTAAGAGAGACTCCTTTGAGGATTTTTTTCTCTCCTAGTCCAAAATGGATATCCTGACAAATCAAGTCCATATCAGACCCTCACCTCCCTTCTCCTACCTCCAACAATGTAGATAAAGAAGGGAGCACCTACTAAGGCTGTGAAAATACCAATAGGCAACTCAGCATTTGGAATGATGATACGAGAGAGTACGTCTGCCCAGATGACAAAGAGGGCACCCAGCAAGGTTGCAACAGGAAAAAGTCTCCTGTAATTCGTTCCTACTAACCCTCGAGCTAAATGTGGAGTAATCAGACCGACAAATCCAATAATCCCACAGGTTGCCACTAAGACTGCTGTCAGCACAGCCACCATGGTCACATAAAGATACCAATAAAAGCGTAAGGGAATCCCCAAAGTTAAAGCAGCCTCATCTCCCATCATCATCGCATTGAAAACACGATACTGAGTAGAGAAAAATAGAAAGGCTATTCCTACTACTATAGTTGGCAGGACCAAGTCTACCCAGGAAGTTCCAGCGAGCGAGCCCATGGTCCAAAACTTAATGGTCATCACACTATCCGCATTAGCGCCAACTGAGATAATAAAGTTGGAAAAAGCTAGAAAAAGAGCGTTGACCACCGTTCCTGATAAGATCAGACTGGAAGTCGTCATCCTTCCCTGCATAGAGGCAATGATGAGGACAGCAATTGTTGCCAAAATAGCTCCAAAAAAAGCTCCAAGGCTAATCATCACTTTTAAACCAAGAATGATGCTCAAGGTTGCTCCTAGAGTTGCACCAGCAGAGATGCCTAAGACATAAGGCTCTGCGATGGGATTGTTCACTGTGGACTGCATCACACTACCACACATAGAAAGGCCTGCTCCTACTATCAGACCTAACAATACTCGGGGGAATCTCATGTTCCATACAATGGCAAGAGTAGACTTGGAAACCTCTCCTATCTCAAGAGGAAATCCCAACCTGCTCAAAATAATCCGATAGGTATCTTCTAGATCAATCGCAACAGATCCCATAGAAACTGCTAGAAAGAGAGAAATCCCTAAAATACCTAGCAAAATAACTAAAAGTAACACAAATTGCTGGTCTTGTCGGCTTCCAGAAAATTTGGAAAGCATGCAAACCTCCTTTGATAGAATCTTAAAAATTTAGAAAATTCTCATGAAAAGTATACCATATTTTCAACTGTGTAACAAGCTATGGAAAAAATACAATTAAAATCAGAAAAATTATGGTTGATTTTTCCATACAGTGCCAGGAAGCATAAGCAAAGATAATGCTTGAGCATACCAAGGTAAGGTGACAACATAAAAAGCCCTCTGAAGTCAGAGAGCTGATTTGAGCTCGGTCTAAAATCCTAGTGAAACAAAAAAATCTACACGATCAGAAAAGTCTCTATCGTGCCATTTTCATACATGATATATAGTCCAAGTAGAATGAATACTAAGGGCACAATGATTCGCTCGTATTTTTCAATTGTCTCGAATATTAAGGGAATAGAGGATAACACCCGACTAATCTCGCATAAGATAATTATGCCGATTACAAACACAAGCAACGCCACGAGGGTCTGTGACCAATCTAACGAAGCAAAATAAGGTATATAGATACCTAAATTATCTCCGCCAGACGCAATTGTCAGCAATGTAACTGTCCAAAACAGTTGATTTGCCTTGCTTTGTTCTAATCTTTCAATAATTTCTTCCTCTTCTTCCTCACCTTCTCCAACAATTGCAAAGCGAATCCCTAAATAGATAGGGATTAAACCAAGCAATCCAACCATCCATTCTTCAGGCACGAAATTAACGACATAAGCAGCAACTAAACTCGCCCCTACAAGTAAGCCTGTGCCTAGATATTGCCCCGCATAAATATGCCATTTTTGTTTATTCTGTGATAGCTGTGCAAATAAAATAAATAAAATAATTAAATAATCGATACTGGTGGAAATATAAACACCAATAGCAGATATGATTGTCTGTCCCATAAAAAACCTCCTGTATTGGTCAGTAATAAATCAGCAGATTTTAGGAGAGCACAGACACATTAATTTAGCTATCGCTAGTGGGTAATGTCGAACATAGGAAAGCATTTTACTCCTCCTCAAAACGTAGTTACAAAGTAATTTCTAACTGGAATTCGGTGATTACTTCCATGTAAAGTATAACATACTATACTTTACTTCGTAAAGTGTGGGATCTCCGAGGGGGCTTGCAGACAGCTACTCGGCTTTTCAAGCCGAGTAGCTACGCACCCTTATGGTGTAATTAGCTGATACCATTTGATGTTTTTGTAGTCTCCAAAATTGTGACCGATAAAACCTCAATAAAAAAGCCCTCTGAAAATCAGAGAGCTGATTTGAGATTGGGATAAAATCCATACAAAAAAGCTACCCAATGGTGAACTGCACCCCAAAAGTTAGACAGAAAAAATCTAACTTTTGGGGTGTTTTATTATGAAATTGAGTTATGAAGATAAAGTTCAGATCTATGAACTTAGAAAACAAGGATATAGCTTAGAGAAGCTT
>NZ_JAJNSA010000046.1:0-18331 GCF_027497875.1 Streptococcus sp. SM3
CATGGATGGACATGTGCATACGCCTGTGGCGAGTCTGGCACCAGATGTCTTCTGTGTCAGCATGAATGGCCTGTCAAAATCTCATCGTATCGCTGGTTTCCGTGTGGGTTGGATGGTCTTGTCTGGACCTAAGACACACGTTAAAGGCTATATCGAAGGGCTCAATATGCTATCCAATATGCGCCTTTGCTCTAACGTTTTGGCCCAACAAGTCGTACAAACTTCCTTGGGTGGTCACCAATCAGTTGATGAATTGCTCCTTCCTGGTGGACGAATTTACGAGCAAAGAAATTTCATTTACAATGCCATTCAAGATATTCCAGGTTTGTCTGCGGTTAAACCTAAAGCTGGACTCTATATCTTCCCTAAAATCGACCGCAATATGTACCGTATCGATGATGATGAACAGTTTGTCCTTGATTTCTTGAAGCAGGAAAAGGTTCTCTTGGTTCATGGTCGAGGCTTTAACTGGCAGGAACCAGACCACTTCCGTATCGTTTATCTTCCGCGTGTTGATGAACTAGCCCAAATCCAAGAAAAGATGACTCGATTCTTAAAACAGTATCGTAGATAGGGCTTACATTCGAAAAAGCTGGAAACATTTGCCTTGAGCTATTGACAAAAGTGAAAGAATCAGATAGAATAGTAAAGTATGTTTAGTAACTGATCACTTTATAGCCGGCTAAACGAATACAAAATCTATGAGGAGGTATTCATCGTGAAACGTACTTATCAACCAAGTAAACTTCGTCGTGCGCGCAAACACGGATTCCGTAACCGTATGTCAACTAAAAACGGTCGTCGCGTATTGGCAGCTCGTCGTCGTAAAGGACGCAAAGTTTTGGCTGCATAATCCAAACGAACCATAACAAAAATCAGTAGGAACTCGAGTCTACTGATTTTTATTTTTGTAAAAAAGTTCAAAAAGGCTTTATATTTTTGCTCAAATAGTGTATAATATTTCACATACTGTAAAAAATGGAGAATAATCATGAAGAAATCAAAAGTTATGCTTTTTGGAGCTATGGCTTTGACAGCAGGTCTAGCTCTAGCGGCATGTGGGTCATCCCAATCAAGCAATGCAGACAAGACATACTCTTATATCTTTGTCAGTAACCCTGATACCTTGGATTACATTACCTCTACACGAGACTCTACATCTAGTATCACAACCAACTTGATTGATGGTTTGTTGGAAAATGACCAGTATGGCAATCTCATCCCATCTATGGCTGAGTCATGGACAGTGTCAAAAGATGGCTTGACTTACACTTATAAGATCCGTCAGGGAGCTAAATGGTACACTTCTGAAGGAGAAGAGTATGCGGACGTAACCGCTCATGACTTTGTGACAGGACTTAAGTATGCGGCTGATAAAAAGGCTGAAAACTTGTACTTGGTACAAGACTCTATCAAGGGGCTAGCAGATTATGTTGAAGGGAAATCATCTGATTTTGGAACTGTTGGTGTTAAGGCGGTGGATGATTACACACTACAATACACCCTCAACCAACCTGAGACTTATTGGAACTCTAAAACAACAGCAAGTATCCTTAGTCCTGTAAATGAAGCCTTCTTGAAGTCTCAGGGAGATGACTTTGGAAGTGTGACACCATCAAGTATTTTGTCAAATGGTCCTTACTTGTTTAAATCCTTCACATCAAAATCTTTGATTGAATTTGATAAAAATCCTAATTACTGGGATAAGGATAATGTTAAAATCGAGAAAGTGAAACTCTCTTTCTTTGACGGTTCTGACCAAGACAGCATTGCTAGAGGTTTCTTGGATGGTAACTATACAGATGGTCGTATCTTCCCAACAAGTTCAGTCTTTGCTGAACTCAAGAAGGGAAATGAGGACAAGATTACCTATACACCACAAAACTCAGTTACTTTCTATTATCTTTTCAACGTGAATCGTCAAAGCTACAAGCAAACTATGAAACAGTCTGATAAGGAAAAGACAGATTCACGCGCAGCTATGCAAAATAAAGATTTCCGTCAGGCTATCAACTTTGCCTTTGACCGTCATGCTTATGCAGCACAGACAAATGGTGAAGATGGAGCAGACCGTATCTTGCGTAACACGATTACACCAAGTAACTTTGTCCAAGTTGGCGATAAGAACTTTGGTGATATTGTCAATGAAAAAATTGTCAACTACGGTAAAGATTGGGCAAACATCAATCTAAACGATGGTAAGCAAGCCTTCTTGAATCCTGAAAAGGCCAAAGAGAAGTTTGCCAAGGCCAAAGAAAGTCTGCAAGCACAGGGAGTAACCTTCCCAATTCATTTGGATATGCCAGTTGACCAGACTGCTAAGTTGGATGTTCAACAGGCTGGATCTTTCAAACAAACAGTGGAAGAAACTCTTGGTAAGGAGAATGTAGTTATCGATGTTATCCAACTTTCTCCAGATGAAAAAGACCAAGCAACCTACTTTGCAGATACAGCAGAACAAAAAGACTACGATATCGACATCTCAGGATGGGGTGGAGACTACTCAGATCCTAAGACTTACCTAGCTATTCTTGATCCAGAGACAGGTTCTCAGTTGAAAAACATGGGCTTGTCTGAAGGAAAAGACAAGGAAGTCAAGGACAAGATTGGTCTTGCTGACTACAAGAAACTCTTGGAGCAGGCTGATACGGAAATCACAGATACTCAAGCTCGCTATGAAAAATATGCTGAAGCCCAAGCTTGGTTGACAGATAGCGCCCTCTTCCTACCAGTTCAAAGTGGTGGAGCTAACCCAATCTTCCGTAAGACTGTACCGTTTACAGGTCCATTCTCATTTGTTGGTCATAAGGGAAATGCGGACAACTACAAATATGTTGAATTGCAAAAAGAGCCAGTAACCGCTAAACAGTACCAAGAACTCTATGAAAAATGGCTAAAAGAAAAAGCTGAGTCAAATAAAAAAGCTCAGGAAGATTTAGCTAACCATATTCAATAATATTCCTAGTCATGCTTTTCAGTTAATACTCTTCGAAAATCTCTTCAAACCACGTCAGCGTTGCCTTACCGTATATATGTTACTGACTTCGTCAGTTCTATCTGCAACCTCAAAACAGTGTTTTGAGCTGACTTCGTCAGTTTCATCTACAACCTCAAAGCAGTGCTTTGAGCAGCCTGCGGCTAGCTTCCTAGTTTGCTCTTTGATTTTCATTGAGTATAAGCATAGTGGCTGAATTCAGAAAAAGGCCTTACCAGACGCTTCTTGCTTCTGGTAGGGCCTTTTCTTTATTCTTTTAAGTGATAAGAGTAGCTAGCGACAACGACGTCTTGGTGCCAACGAAGGGCGTATTTGAGTTTAAGACTCATCTGATTGTGCAGGATATTTTGCCAAGGTTTATTAGGGATAAACTGGGGTACCAGGACAGTGACTGTATAGTTCTTTTTCTGGGCATCCTCAGAGATCCGTTTGACATACTTGACAGTAGGGGTGATGATGTCGCGGTAGCTAGTTTTGATATTTTTCAGAGTAATGGTTGGGAAGTAATCGGCAAATTCTTGGAGAATTTCTTGATCTTTTTCTGCTGTTTCCTTAGTAGAAATGTGCATGGCTAAGACTTCATCACCAATACTTTGAGCGTAGTTAATGGCTCCAACACTTACACGGGTGACATTCCCTACTAGGACGAGAACTAGATTTCCATCGTAGGTACGTTTTTCGATGCCTTCATATAGTCGTAGTTGTTGGGCCACTTTTTGGTAATGACTGTGAATCGCCAAGAAGAGTAGGGTGAGTACGAGAATAATCGGGAAGAAAGGCCAGATATCACTGAGACGGAAAAAGAGCAGGATTAGTACGATAGCGTAGCAAATGATAGCTCCAAGGATATTGGCAAGGGCAGGTTTTAAGAAGTTGGCCCCTTTTTCTTTTTTCCAATGGCGAATCATCCCAGTCTGAGAAAGGGCAAAGGGAACGAAGACCCCGATAGTATAAAGGGGAATCAAACGTTCGGTATTGCCATTAAAAATGAGAAGAAGAATCATAGCCCCAAATGCCAGAGTTAAAATTCCATTAGAGTAGCCTAGGCGATCTCCTTTTTCCATAAAGAGATGGGGCATGTATTTGTTTTTAGCCATATTGTAAGCCAGCATAGGGAAGGCCGAGAAGCCAGTATTTGCAGCTACGGCCAAAATCAAGGCTGTGGAGAATTGGAAGATATAATAGCCAAGGTGACCTAAGAAGGAATTACCAAGGATGCCTTGAGCCATCTGTGAAAGAATAGTTTCTCCGTGTTGAGGCATAATCCCCATCCAGTAGTTTAGGAAGGTAATGCCTGCAAAAAGAAAACCTAAAATCAAGGCCATGATGGTCAAGGTCTGAGCGGCATTCTTTTCTTTCGGAGCCTTGAAAAAGGGAACGGCATTTGAAATAGTTTCAACCCCAGTGAGAGAGGCTGATCCGCTGGTAAAAGCTCTTAGAATGAGAACGATAGACAGGCTCGGAACAGCATGCCCGATAGCTGAGAGACCCTGTCATTAGTTGAAAGATTCCGTAGAGCAAGAGAAAGACAGTACTGATGATAAAGAGATAGACAGGAATCATCAGTGAACTGGCAGATTCTTTTAAGCCCCGTAAATTCAAGAGCATAAGCAAGCAAACTAGAAAAATGGAAATGTGGAGGTTGTAAGGGTGGAGAGCAGGGAGAGCTGCTGTGATAGCATCGGCTCCAGATGACACCGATACCGCCACAGTCAGCATGTAGTCAACTAGCAGACTACCTCCAGCAATTAAGCCAAGTTCGGGAGATAGATTTTCTCGAGTAACCATATAGGCCCCTCCTCCTTGAGGGTAGACATGGATGATTTGACGGTAGGAGACGGTCAGGCTAGCTAGGAGCAGGAGGACAAAGAGGCCGATAGGAAGACTCCACCATATCGCAAGAGGAGAGAGACTAGCCAAGACGAGGACTACTTGCTCAGGCCCATAGGCAATGGAAGATAGAGCGTCGCTTGACAACATGGCCAAGGCCTGCATTTTTCCCAGTAGTCCCCCTTCGCCTTCGGTTAAGGACTTGAGAGATTGAGCGATAAAAGTCTGTTTTAATTTTGTAAACATGGTATTTTCCTTTACTGAAAATTTCAATAAGTGCTATTATACTGCTTTGGGAAAATAGCGTCAAGAGACGACGATGGATTTTAGAATATTTTGTACAGATGAGGAGAGAGGGCAGTTTTTTGGTATAATAGAAGATAGAAAACGAGGTTAGAAGAGATGATTTTTGATACACATACACACTTGAATGTAGAAGAATTTGCTGGTAGTGAGGCAGATGAAATTGCCTTGGCTGCTGAGATGGGTGTGACACAGATGAATATTGTTGGTTTTGATAAACCGACGATTGAGCGTGCCTTGGAGTTGGTGGATGAGTACGACCAACTCTACGCAACTATTGGTTGGCATCCTACAGAAGCTGGAACCTACACAGAGGAGATTGAAGCCTACTTGCTTGACAAGCTCAAGCATCCAAAGGTAGTTGCCTTGGGTGAGATTGGTTTGGACTACCATTGGATGACAGCGCCAAAAGAGGTGCAGGAGCAGGTTTTTCGCCGTCAAATTCAGCTATCTAAGGACTTGGATTTGCCTTTTGTTGTCCATACCCGTGATGCGCTGGAAGACACCTATGAGATTATCAAGAGCGAGGGAGTTGGCCCTCGAGGTGGTATCATGCATTCTTTTTCGGGAACTCTTGAATGGGCAGAGAAGTTTGTCGCGCTTGGCATGACTATTTCCTTCTCAGGAGTAGTGACTTTTAAGAAAGCAACTGACATCCAAGAAGCAGCTAAAGAGTTACCTTTGGACAAGATTTTGGTAGAAACGGATGCTCCCTACTTGGCTCCTGTTCCTAAGCGTGGTCGCGAAAATAAAACAGCCTACACTCGCTATGTAGTGGACTTTATTGCTGACTTGCGTGGCATGACGGCAGAAGAGCTAGCGGAGGTAACAACTGCAAATGCAGAACGAATTTTTGAATTGGACAGCAAGTAATGAAAGAGAAAATTTCCCAAGTTATCGTGGTCGAAGGGCGCGATGATACGGCCAATCTCAAACGCTATTTCGATGTAGAGACCTATGAGACTCGAGGTTCTGCCATCAATGACCAGGATATAGAGCGGATTCAGCGCCTGCACCAGCGTCATGGGGTCATCGTTTTTACAGACCCAGATTTTAATGGGGAGCGGATTCGTCGCATGATTATGACGGCTATTCCAACAGTTCAGCATGCCTTCCTCAAACGAGATGAAGCTGTTCCCAAGTCCAAGACCAAGGGCCGTTCTCTGGGAATTGAGCATGCCAGCTATGAAGACCTGAAAACGGCTCTAGCTCAGATTACAGAACAATTTGAACATGAGAGTCAGTTTGATATCAGTCGTAGCGACTTGATTCGCCTTGGTTTTCTAGCAGGGGCAGATAGCCGTAAGCGCAGAGAATATCTAGGAGAGGCTCTCCGAATCGGCTATTCCAACGGCAAGCAACTCCTCAAGCGTTTAGAGTTGTTTGGGATCACCTTGACAGAAGTGGAAGAAGCTATGAAATCTTATGAGAACAGCTAAGCAGACCCCAAATGTAAGGGGAATGTGTTACAATAGAAGTAACAGATAATAGAAAAGAGAATAGATGAGAATTGCAGATTACAGCGTGACCAAGGCAGTGCTGGAGCGTCACGGTTTTACCTTTAAAAAGTCCTTCGGGCAAAATTTCTTGACGGATACTAATATTCTTCAAAAAATCGTGGATACGGCTGAGATTGATGACCAGGTTAATGTCATCGAAATCGGGCCAGGGATTGGTGCCTTGACGGAGTTTTTGGCTGAGCGTGCAGCAGAAGTTATGGCCTTTGAGATCGACCACCGTTTGGTACCGATTTTGGCAGATACCCTACGTGATTTTGACAATGTGACAGTGGTTAACGAGGACATTCTCAAGGTCGATTTGGCGCAGCATATCCAGAATTTTAAAAATCCTGACCTGCCAATTAAGGTAGTAGCCAACTTGCCTTACTACATCACGACGCCTATTCTCATGCACTTGATCGAGAGCGGAATTCCTTTTAGTGAGTTTGTGGTCATGATGCAAAAAGAGGTAGCTGACCGCATTTCTGCTCAACCAAATACCAAGGCATATGGCAGTTTGTCAATCGCTGTGCAGTATTACATGACTGCCAAGGTTGCCTTCATCGTACCTCGTACGGTATTTGTGCCAGCGCCAAACGTGGACTCTGCTATTTTGAAAATGGTGCGTCGTCCAGAACCAGCCGTAGCAGTGGAAGACGAGAACTTCTTCTTTAAGGTTTCTAAGGCTAGTTTCACTCATCGACGCAAGACTTTATGGAATAACCTGACAGGTTACTTTGGTAAGACTGAGGAAGTTAAGGACAAGCTGACCAAGGCTTTGGACCAAGCAGGCATGTCACCAAGTGTGCGTGGAGAAGCTCTCAGCTTGACAGAATTTGCCAGTCTAGCAGACGCGCTTAAAGGGCAAGGACTCTAAGATGCAGGGACAAATCATTAAAGCCTTGGCAGGCTTCTACTATGTAGAGAGTGATGGCCAGGTCTATCAAACACGCGCGCGTGGGAATTTCCGTAAAAAAGGGCATACTCCCTACGTTGGGGATTGGGTCGATTTTTCTGCCGAGGAAAATTCAGAAGGCTATATTCTCAAGATTCACGAACGGAAAAACAGTCTGGTCCGTCCGCCTATTGTCAATATTGACCAGGCTGTGGTGATCATGTCTGTCAAGGAACCTGATTTTAACAGCAATTTGCTGGATCGTTTCTTGGTTCTCTTGGAGCACAAGGATATCCATCCTATTGTTTATATTTCTAAAATGGACTTGCTGGAAGATAGAGGAGAACTGGATTTTTATGAACAGACTTATGGTGACATCGGCTATGACTTTGTGACCAGTAAGGAGGAACTCCTGCCTTTGTTGACAGGTAAAGTTACAGTTTTCATGGGGCAGACAGGTGTTGGGAAATCAACCCTTCTCAATAAAATCGCACCTGATCTCAATCTTGAAACAGGGGAAATCTCAGATAGTCTAGGTCGTGGTCGTCATACCACTCGTGCGGTCAGTTTCTATAACCTCAATGGGGGTAAAATCGCAGACACGCCAGGATTTTCATCGCTGGATTATGAAGTCTCAACGGCTGAAGACCTCAATCAGGCCTTTCCAGAGCTTGCTAGTGTCAGCCAAGACTGCAAATTTCGTAGCTGTACCCATACCCATGAGCCTTCTTGTGCGGTCAAGCTAGCTGTAGAAGAAGGAATTATTGCCACCTTCCGTTTTGACAACTACCTGCAATTCCTCAGTGAGATTGAAAATCGCAGAGAAGCCTATAAAAAAGTCAGCAAAAAAATTCCAAAATAAGGAGAAACCTATGTCTCAATACAAGATTGCTCCGTCAATTCTGGCAGCAGATTATGCCAACTTTGAACGTGAAATCAAACGTCTAGAAGCAACTGGTGCAGAATATGCCCATATCGATATCATGGATGGGCACTTTGTGCCACAAATCAGTTTTGGTGCAGGTGTGGTCGAAGCTCTTCGCCCTCATAGCAAGATGGTCTTTGACTGCCACTTGATGGTAGCTAATCCAGAGCATCATTTAGAAGACTTTGCGCGTGCAGGTGCCGATATCATCAGCAT
Source organism: Streptococcus sp. SM3 (assembly GCF_027497875.1). Next base: position 8,664 of record NZ_JAJNSA010000046.1, read on the forward strand.
CCATGTGGAAGCAACGAATCATATTCATGGTGCCCTCCAAAAAATTCGTTCACTCGGAGTTAAGCCTTCAGTCGTTATCAATCCTGGCACACCAGTTGAAGCCATCAAGCACGTCCTTCATCTAGTTGACCAAGTTTTAGTCATGACAGTTAACCCAGGCTTTGGTGGGCAAGCCTTTCTATCAGAGACCATGGATAAGGTCCGAGAGTTGGTTGCTCTTCGTGATGAAAAAGGCTTGAACTTTGAAATCGAAGTGGATGGCGGGATTGATGGCCAAACTATTGCCCAAGCCAAAGAAGCTGGTGCGACTGTTTTTGTAGCAGGTTCCTATGTCTTTAAGGGAGATGTCAATGAGCGAGTACAAACTCTCAGAAAACAACTGGACTAGGGTTGCTGTTTTTGCTGGCGGAGACCGCGGTCATTACCGGACGGACTTTGATAGCTTTGTCGGTGTGGATCGAGGCTCGCTCTGGGTCTTGGAGGGAAACCTATCTCTTGCTCTAGCGGTTGGAGATTTTGATTCTGTGACGGAAGAAGAGCGACAGGCGATTCAAAAACGTGCCCAGCATTTTGTTCAAGCCCGACCAGAAAAGGATGATACCGATTTGGAATTGGCTCTCGTGACTATTTTTGAGAAAAATCCTCAGGCTCAGGTTACTATTTTTGGTGCTTTGGGTGGCCGTATTGATCACATGCTAGCCAATGTTTTTCTTCCTAGCAATCCCAAGTTGGCGCCTTATATGCGCCAGATAGAAATTGAGGATGGGCAAAATTTGATTGCCTATTGTCCAGAAGGGACCAGTCAGCTAGAACCTCGCTCGGACTATGACTATCTAGCCTTTATGCCAGTTCGAGATAGCCAGCTGACCATTCTCGGAGCCAAGTATGAGTTGACAGAGGAAAATTTTTTCTTTAAAAAAGTGTACGCTTCTAACGAATATATAGATAGAGAAGTGTCGGTGACTTGCCCAGATGGCTATGTGGTTGTACTGCATAGCAAGGACAGGAGGTAGGATGGAAAGTTTACTTGTTCTATTATTGCTTGCCAACCTAGCTGGTATCTTTCTGATCTGGCAAAGGCAGGATAAGCAGGAAAAATATCTGACCAAGAGCTTGGAGGACCAGGCAGATCATTTGTCAGACCAGTTAGATTATCGCTTTGAACAAGCCAGACAAGCCAGCCAGTTAGATCAAAAAGACTTGGAAGTGGCTGTCAGCGACCGTTTGCAAGAAGTGCGAATGGAATTGCACCAAGGTCTGACTCAAGTTCGTCAAGAAATGACAGAGAATCTCTTGCAAACTAGGGATAAGACCGACCAACGTCTCCAAGCCTTGCAGGAATCAAATGAGCAACGTTTGGAACAAATGCGTCAAACAGTCGAGGAAAAACTAGAAAAGACCTTGCAGACGCGCTTGCAGGCTTCCTTTGAGACGGTTTCCAAGCAACTGGAGTCGGTTAATCGTGGCCTTGGAGAAATGCAGACAGTTGCCCGTGATGTTGGGGCTCTCAACAAGGTTCTCTCTGGAACTAAGACACGAGGGATTCTGGGAGAATTGCAACTGGGGCAAATCATTGAAGACATCATGACTCCTGCCCAGTACGAACGAGAATTTGCAACGGTTGAAAACTCTAGTGAACGAGTGGAGTATGCCATTAAGTTGCCTGGACAGGGTGACCAGGAATATGTCTACTTACCGATTGACTCCAAGTTTCCACTGGCAGATTATTACCGCTTGGAAGAAGCCTATGAAGCAGGTGACAAGGATGAGATTGAACGCTGTCGTAAGTCGCTCTTAGCAAGCGTCAAGCGCTTTGCCAAAGATATCAAGAGCAAGTACATAGCACCGCCTCGGACTACCAATTTTGGAGTTTTGTTTGTTCCGACAGAAGGTCTCTACTCAGAAATCGTCCGCAATCCGGTCTTCTTTGATGACTTGAGACGGGAGGAGCAGATTATTGTCGCAGGTCCAAGTACCCTGTCAGCTCTGCTCAATTCCCTATCGGTTGGCTTCAAGACTCTCAATATCCAAAAGAGTGCCGACCATATCAGCAAGACTCTTGCCAGTGTCAAGACCGAGTTTGGCAAGTTTGGTGGCATTCTGGTCAAGGCACAAAAACATCTCCAACATGCCTCTGGCAATATTGATGAACTATTAAACCGTCGTACCACAGCTATCGAGCGGACGCTCCGTCACATTGAGTTGTCAGAAGGTGAGCCTGCGCTTGATCTACTCCATTTCCAAGAAAATGAGGAAGAATATGAAGATTAGTCACATGAAAAAAGATGAGCTATTTGAAGGCTTTTATCTAATCAAATCAGCTGACCTGAGGCAAACTCGAGCTGGGAAAAACTATCTAGCCTTTACTTTCCAAGATGATAGTGGCGAGATTGAAGGGAAGCTCTGGGATGCCCAACCTCATAACGTTGAGGCCTTTACTGCTGGTAAGGTTGTCCACATGAAAGGACGCCGAGAAGTTTATAACAACACCCCTCAAGTCAATCAAATTACCCTTCGCCTGCCTCAGCCTGGTGAACCCAATGACCCAGCTGATTTCAAGGTCAAGTCTCCAGTTGATGTCAAGGAAATCCGTGACTATATGTCGCAAATGATTTTTAAAATTGAAAATCCTGTTTGGCAACGGATTGTCCGAAATCTCTACACCAAGTACGACAAGGAATTTTACTCCTATCCAGCTGCCAAGACTAATCACCATGCCTTTGAAACGGGTTTGGCTTATCATACGGCGACCATGGTACGTTTGGCAGATGCTATTAGCGAAGTCTATCCTCAGCTCAATAAGAGCCTGCTCTATGCGGGGATTATGCTGCATGACTTGGCTAAGGTCATCGAGTTGACGGGACCAGACCAGACCGAGTACACAGTGCGAGGTAATCTTCTTGGACATATCGCTCTGATTGATAGTGAAATTACCAAGACAGTTATGGAACTCGGCATTGATGATACCAAGGAAGAAGTCGTTCTGCTTCGTCACGTCATCCTCAGTCATCACGGCTTGCTTGAGTATGGAAGTCCAGTCCGTCCACGCATTATGGAAGCAGAGATTATCCATATGATTGACAATCTGGATGCAAGCATGATGATGATGTCAACTGCTCTTGCTTTGGTGGATAAAGGAGAGATGACCAATAAAATCTTCGCTATGGACAATCGTTCCTTCTATAAACCAGATTTAGATTAATAATTTAAGAAAAATGAGCATTTTTTAGGATAAGAATGTTCGTTTTTTTATGTGAATATGGTATAATAGATAAAATATCAAAATTAAATGAAGTGGGAAATAGAAATGAAATTAAGAAGAAGTGATCGGATGGTTGTCATTTCCAACTATTTGATTAATAATCCTTATAAACTAACTAGTCTCAATACTTTTGCTGAAAAGTATGAATCTGCTAAATCATCCATCTCAGAGGATATCGTGATTATCAAACGTGCCTTTGAGGAGATCGAAATCGGTCATATCCAGACAGTAACTGGTGCTGGTGGTGGTGTCATTTTCACACCATCAATCTCAAGCCATGATGCCAAGGAAATGGTTGAGGACTTGCGTGCCAAGTTGTCAGAAAGTGACCGTATCTTGCCAGGTGGTTATATCTACCTGTCCGATTTGCTTAGCACACCAGCTATCTTGAAAAATATTGGTCGTATCATTGCCAAGAGCTTTATGGACCAAAAAATCGATGCCGTTATGACAGTAGCAACAAAAGGTGTTCCACTTGCAAATGCAGTTGCCAATGTCCTCAATGTTCCCTTTGTTATTGTGCGCCGTGACCTGAAAATTACCGAAGGTTCAACTGTCAGTGTCAACTATGTATCCGGTTCAAGTGGTGACCGCATTGAGAAAATGTTCCTTTCAAAACGTAGTCTCAAGGCAGGCAGCCGTGTCTTGATTGTGGATGACTTCTTGAAAGGTGGCGGAACTGTCAATGGGATGATCAGCCTCTTGCGTGAGTTTGATTCAGAATTGGCTGGTGTAGCAGTCTTTGCGGATAATGCCCAAGAAGAACGTGAAAAGCAGTTTGACTACAAGTCACTCTTGAAGGTAACCAATATTGATGTCAAGAATCAAACCATCGATGTTGAGGTTGGTAATATCTTTGACGAAGATAAATAAGAGATAGAACTAAAGGTTGGAACGATTGTCCCAGCCTTTCTTTGCAAATAGAATAGAAGGAAACTTATGAAAACACCATTTATCAATAAAGAAGACTTAGAAAAGATTGTTGCCGAGTTCCCGACTCCCTTTCACTTGTATGATGAGAAGGGAATTCGTGAGAAGGCAAGGGCCGTCAACCAAGCCTTTTCGTGGAATAAGGGCTTTAAGGAATATTTTGCAGTTAAGGCTACTCCAACACCAGCTATTTTGAAAATTCTCCAAGAGGAAGGCTGTGGTGTGGACTGCTCTAGTTATGTGGAGCTTTTGATGAGTCATAAACTGGATTTCCCTGGTTCTGAAATTATGTTCTCTTCAAACAATACGCCAGATAAGGAATATGCCTATGCGCGTGAATTGGGTGCGACCATTAACTTGGATGCCTTTGAAGATATTGAACATCTAGAGCGTGCAGCAGGTATTCCAGAAATCATCTCTTGTCGTTATAATCCTGGAGGCGTTTTTGAACTGGGGACAGACATTATGGACAATCCTGGAGAAGCCAAGTTTGGCATGACCAAGGATCAGCTCTTTGAAGCTTTTGCCATCTTGAAGGAAAAAGGAGCTAAGACTTTTGGGATTCACTCCTTCCTAGCGTCCAATACCGTAACCCATCTCTATTATCCAGAGTTGGCTCGTCAGCTTTTTGAATTGGCTGTTGAAATCAAGGAAAAGTTGGGCATTTCGCTAGACTTTATCAATCTTTCTGGCGGTATTGGTGTCAATTATCGTCCAGACCAGGAGTCGAACGATATCGCCTTGATTGGTGAGGGAGTTCGTAAGGTTTATGAAGAAGTTCTTACGCCAACAGGTCTTGGTCAGATCAAGATTTTTACCGAATTGGGTCGCTTTATGCTGGCCCCTCACGGTGCTTTGGTCACAAGAGTTACCCATAAGAAGAAAACCTACCGTACCTATCTAGGTGTGGATGCATCAGCAGTCAACCTCATGCGTCCAGCTATGTACGGAGCTTACCATCATATTACTAACGTGACCCATCCAGATGGACCAGCTGAAGTTGTAGATGTGGTTGGTTCACTCTGTGAAAACAATGATAAATTTGCAGTAAATCGTGAACTACCTCATACAGAAATCGGTGATTTGCTGGTAATTCATGATACAGGTGCTCATGGTTTTTCAATGGGCTACCAGTACAATGCCAAACTTCGTTCTGCGGAAATCCTCTATACCGAAGAAGGCAAAGCCCGTCAAATCCGCCGTGCAGAGCGCCCGGAGGACTATTTTGCAACCTTGTATGGTTTTGATTTTGAAGAATAAAATGATAAGTAATTGAAAATGAAATTGAAAAACAGATTGCTTTCTAAAAAATAGGCAAAAATCTTGTTTTTCCTTCAAGTCGTGATATAATAAAACTATAAAACGTTTTCAAGGAAGGTAACGATATGTCTGAAGAAACAATTGATTATGGACAAGTGACAGGAATGGTGCATTCGACAGAAAGCTTTGGGTCAGTAGATGGGCCTGGTATTCGCTTTATTGTCTTTTTGCAGGGCTGTCACATGCGTTGCCAGTATTGCCATAACCCGGATACTTGGGCTATGGAGTCCAATAAATCACGTGAACGGACGGTAGATGATGTCTTGACAGAAGCCTTGCGCTACCGCGGTTTCTGGGGAAATAAGGGTGGGATTACAGTCAGTGGAGGAGAAGCCCTCTTGCAGATTGATTTCCTGATTGCCCTCTTTACCAAGGCTAAGGAACAAGGAATCCACTGTACCTTGGATACCTGTGCCCTGCCTTTCCGTAATAAACCACGTTACCTTGAGAAGTTTGATAAACTCATGGCTGTCACTGACTTGGTCCTCTTAGATATCAAGGAAATCAACGAAGAACAGCACAAGATTGTTACTAGCCAAACTAATAAAAATATCTTGGCCTGTGCCCAGTATCTATCAGATATTGGAAAACCTGTCTGGATTCGCCACGTGCTAGTTCCGGGATTGACAGATAGAGACGATGACTTGATTGAACTTGGGAAGTTCGTCAAGACCCTCAAAAATGTTGATAAGTTTGAAATTCTACCTTATCACACCATGGGAGAATTCAAATGGCGTGAACTGGGAATTCCATATTCCCTCGAAGGGGTTAAACCACCAACAGCAGATCGCGTCAAGAACGCTAAAAAACTCATGGATACTGAAAGTTACCAAGACTATATGAAACGTGTACATGGATAAAAAAGAAGCCTGATGGAAACATCGGGCTTTTGATACTCAATGAAAATCAAAGAGCAAACTAGGAAGCTAGCCGCAGGCTGCTCAAAACATGGTTTTGAGGTTGTGGATAGAACTGACGAAGTCAGTAACATATATACGGCAAGGCGAAGCTGACGTGGTTTGAAGAGATTTGCGAAGAGTATGACTAGCAAAAAGACTTAGCAAACCAGCTAAGCCTTTTTCTTCTTATCTCGAACGTTGTTTTCCAGCGTTGCGATTTTTGTGTTTTTTCTTGCTTGTGATAGCAGTTGGTTGTTCAGGGGTAACGTCTTTTCGTCCACTTGGTGTAGAGAAAGCACGTGCTTTTGGTGGGTTCTTGGCTAGTTCTTCACGGACTTTTTTGCGAAGTTTTGGACGAACGATATAGTTGACGATAAACTGTTGGAGAATCATCATGAAACCACCGACAACCCAGTAAAGTGTGACACTAGCTGGTGAGAAGAGGGAGAAGACGACGATCATGAGTGGGCTCATGTAAATCATTTTCTTGATTTGTTCTCTTTGCATTTCATCTTCTACTCCGTGAAGTGAAAGGAGCGATTGAAGATAGTAAAGAATACCAGCGAAGGCAACCAAAATCATACTTGGAGAACCTAGAGGAATGCCTAGGTAGCTTGCTTGAGCAACACCTTCAGTATGTTGGGCAGCAAAGTAGATAGCAGAGAAGAAAGGCATTTGAAGGAGGATAGGGAAACATCCTACACCACCAAACATGCTGATGCCGTGCTCTTTTTGAGCAGCAAAGAGAGCTTGTTGGGCTTCGAGTTTTTCTTCTTGAGTAGTCGCTTCCTTGAGACGAGTTTGATGTGGTTCAAGGACGTGCTTGAGGGCGTTCATCTTTTCAGAGTGAAGCGTTGCCTTCCATGATTGGTAGATACCAAGTGGCAAGATAATCAAGCGCACGATAATGGTTACGATGATGATAGCAACACCAAAACCAAGTCCCTTGTCATTGGCGAAGTACTTGATAGCTTCAGCCATAGGCGCTCCGATAGTATTCCAAACCAATCCTGTTGGCTGACCTGTTGCCTTATCGACATTGACACAGCCAGTTAAGACTAGCAACATAGCCACTCCCATAGCTGAGAGTGCAAAACGTTTAATAGATTTCACTGTTTTTATTCCTTCTTTAAAAATTATACCTTTCTATTCTACTGTTTTTTTACAAAATATACAATAGTTCTAGAGACCTAATTTGCGATTTTAAAGTCAGGGTAGGGAGGAAAGTTACTCAGTTTGACATCTAAGTAGCTGACTTTTGAAAAAGGTGTGGGTCCTTTGCGGATTTCTTGGATAAATTTTGCCATGATAGCTGATGAGTCTGCTTGGGCTAAGATTTCCACTGTGCCATCGTCGTTATTCCATACCCGACCTGTGATGCCCCCAATTTCAAGTGCCAGGCTGTAAACACCCCAACGAAAGCCGACTCCCTGCACCCTACCTTGGGCAATCATTCTAACCTTTTGCATACCAAACCCCTTTGATTGTGTTATAATATTTCTATGACTATTATAACCTCAAAAGCCAATTCTGTGGTAAAAAATGCCAAGAAATTACACCAAAAAAAATACCGCAAGTCTGCTTATTTGATTGAAGGCTGGCACTTGTTTGAAGAAGCTGTTCAAGCTGGAGTGACGATTGAGAAAATCTTTGCCCTAGAAAGTTACCGAGATCAGTTAGCTGTTTTTCCGCAAACTGTCTGGGTGTCAGAGGATATTTTGCTAGATTTGGCGGATTCTCAGACTCCACAGGGAATTGTTGCCGTAGTTCAAAAAGAAGAAATAGGACAAGTTGATTTGAGTCAGGGCAAGTTCTTGTTTTTGGAAGATGTGCAAGATCCTGGTAATGTGGGAACCATCATTCGGACTGCGGATGCAGCAGGCTTTACAGGAGTGATTGTTTCAGATAAATCGGCAGATATCTACAGTCTCAAGACCCTACGTTCCATGCAAGGCAGTCATTTTCATCTGCCCATTTACCGGATGTCGAGCCAAGCGCTTCTCGAGAAGGCTAAAAAGGCAGGTATCCCAGTGCTGGCAACAACCCTATCTAAAGATTCTGTTGATTACAGAGAACTGCCTCCTATAGAAAATTTTGTACTAGTCATGGGAAATGAGGGGCAAGGAATTAGTCCCCTTATGGCTGAAAGTGTAGACCAGTTGGTCCACATTAGTATGAAGGGGCAGGCGGAGAGTCTCAATGTTGCCGTTGCAGCCGGTATTTTAATTTTCCATTTAAGCTAATTTTAACTTTCTTTGTTATAATCAAGGAAAGATGTTCATAGAAAAGGAGAAAAGATGAATCACACTATTATTCACGACCGCGCAGGTCTCAATCAATTTTATGCTAAGGTTTATGCCTTTGTTGGTCTGGGGATCGGACTATCCGCTTTAGTATCAGGTCTTATGTTGACCGTCTTTCAGTCTCAGTTGGTTTACTTTTTGATGCAGGGACGCCTCTGGTTGACCATTGCTACTTTTGCAGAGCTAGCTCTGGTCTTTGTTGCCAGCAGTATGGCTTCGAAGAATAGTCCAGCGGCTCTTCCAGTATTTTTACTTTACTCAGTATTAAACGGCTTTACCCTTAGTTTTGTGGTGGCCTTCTATACTCCGGGCACAGTTTTATCTGCCTTTGTATCGAGCGCCCTTCTCTTCTTTGTCATGGCGGCAGTTGGCATGTTCACCAAGAAAGATTTGAGTGGCCTTGGTCGAGCGATGATGGCGGCTCTTATCGGTTTGCTGATTGCCATGGTAGTTAATATTTTCTTGGCTAGCGGTTTCTTTGATTATATGATTAGCGTAGCCATGGTCTTGGTCTTCTCTGGGCTGATAGCTTCAGATAACCAAAAAATTCGCTATGTCTATGAGCAATCACAAGGCCGTGTAGCGACAGGTTGGGTTGTGTCAATGGCTCTCAGTATCTATCTTGATTTTATCAATCTTTTCCTAAGTATTCTACGTATCTTTGGTCGCAATGACTAGAAGATCCCTAACATCAGTGTTCGAAGGAGCACTGATTTTTTTATATTTGGTCTTTTCTTTTCTTGGAAATAGGTGTATAATGCTTTTAATTAATTTTTTGAGGAGTAGTTTATGAAGAAAAGTTTTATTCATCAACAAGAAGAGATTTCCTTTGTCAAAAACACTTTTACCCAGTATTTGAAAGATAAGTTAGAAGTTGTCGAAGTTCAAGGTCCTATCTTGAGCAGGGTCGGTGACGGGATGCAGGATAATTTATCAGGTGTGGAGAATGCAGTA
>NZ_JAJNSA010000047.1:0-18292 GCF_027497875.1 Streptococcus sp. SM3
GGTTCCAATGGTCATTCCATGGCTGACAACGAGAGCGTTGCCCCCACCTTTTTCTTCCATTTCTTTGGCAATCGCTTCAAAACCTTCTTTGATGCGGCCACTGAGTTTTTCCCAACCTTCAGCCCAACCAGCTGTATCGACCTCTACCAAACCCTCAGCCAGTTCAGCATAAGACAATTGGTGAACGTGGTCCACATTAAAGATACGAGGAATAATGCCCATGAAAAGATCACCATCATAAGCTCCGTCAAAGCTACCAAAACACCATTCTCTGATACGCTTGTCCATGCGATAAGGAATTTTCCCCTGCAGACCAAGTTCTTCAAGGATAATTCCCATAGTCTGAATGGTGCGGCCAGAATCACTGGAATAAGCGCGCTCAAACTGTAAACCAGACTCTCTCAAACCGATTCCTAATTCTTGAATCCCTCGTTCACCTTCAGTTGTTAAAGGAGTATCGCTCCAACCTTGCGCGCGACCAATCGTGTTAAACATAGTCTTGCCATGACGTACCAAATACAATCGTACTTTTACCATTTTCCGTCCTCCGTTTGCTTCTATTATATCATGGATGATAAAACAAAAGCCACCCATACAGGCGACTTTTGCAGGAGATTATTATGAAAAAGTTTAGGAGTTCTATTAAATAAAGATATTAGATGAAAATCAAATTCAAACTAAATCAGAGTTATCTGTTTCAAATAATATTAGGAGGTCTTTATTTAATGATTATAGTATACACACCTAACCTTAAATAGAACTTAAAATTTCTCTTATTTTCTTAATTTTTAAAACTATGAATTGGTGCTGGGATTTGTCCTCCACGAGAGATGAAATCAACAGATGAAGCTCCATTAACCTTCATAACAGGTGCAGTACCTAATAGGCCACCAAATTCAATCATATCGCCCTCTTTTCCTTTTGGAATGATACGAACAGCTGTTGTTTTCATGTTAATAACACCAATTGCAGCCTCATCTGCAATCATGGCCGCAATGGTTTCAGCTGGTGTATCCTCTGGAATAGCAATCATATCCAAACCAACAGAACAGATAGCCGTCATGGCTTCTAGTTTTTCCAAGTTAAGAGAGCCATTTTGCACTGCAGCAATCATTCCTTCATCCTCTGAAACAGGGATAAAGGCACCAGACAAACCACCAACTTGGTTGCAGGCCATAACTCCGCCCTTCTTAACTTGGTCGTTCAAGAGAGCCAAGGCAGCCGTCGTTCCATGCGTACCAACTGTCTCTAGTCCCATTTCTTCTAGGACACGTGCTACAGAATCTCCAACTGCAGGAGTTGGCGCCAAACTCAAGTCCACAATACCAAACTCCACACCCAGTCTTTCACTAGCCATCTGACCAACCAATTGACCGATACGAGTGATTTTAAAGGCAGTTTTCTTAACTGTTTCGGCTACTACATCAAAGCTCTGTCCACGAACTTTTTCCAAGGCACGTTTCACAACACCAGGACCAGAAACTCCGACATTGATGATAACATCTGCCTCCCCAACACCATGAAAGGCACCCGCCATAAATGGATTGTCCTCAACAGCATTAGCGAATACAACCAACTTAGCTGCCCCCATATCAGATAGAGTTGCCGTTTCCTTAATAACTCGTCCCATATCTGCCACAGCCGTCATATTAATACCAGACTTGGTTGAGCCAATATTAACTGACGAGCAAACCTTATCCGTTTCAGCCAAAGCACGAGGAATAGAATTGATGAGAATCTCATCTCCCTTTTGATACCCTTTTTGTACCAAGGCAGAGAAACCACCAATAAAGTCCACACCAATCTCTTTCGCAGCCTTATCAAGCGCTTTTGCTAAAACTACATAGTCCGTCGCATCTGTCGCTGATCCAATCAGAGAAATAGGAGTCACCGATACACGCTTATTAACGATAGGAATTCCCAACTCAGCTGCAATTTCATCGCCAACAGTCACTAAATTAGCCGCCTTGGTCGTAATCTTTTGATAAATTTTCTCCGCAGCACGATTAATATCGGGATCGATACAGTCCAAAAGGGAAATCCCCATGGTAATGGTTCTGATATCGAAGTTTTGCTCCTCAATCATAGCGATGGTTTCAGTAACTTGTCTAATATCCATGTGCACCTCCTAGATATTATACATAGCTTCGAAAATCGCTGCACTCTGAATATTGATTTTTACATTCAAAGTTTGTCCAAAGCTTTCAAATTCATTACGAAGATAAGTAAAATCTTGCTTTTCATCGCTAGAAACGACAGCCATCATCGTGAAATATTCATCCAAAACAGTTTGAGAGATATCATCAATATTCAAACCCAATTCTGCAATTTTACCAGAAACACCTGCAACAATTCCAGATTTATCTTTACCAACAACAGTTATAATCGCTTTCATAAGCAAACTCCAATTCTTCTTAAAATAGGAAACCTGAACATTTAGCAGATTTCTTCTTAAATAGTATAGCATAATTCCAACTAAAATACTCAAAAACGCCTGCTTACGAAGTTGTTCTTAAGAAAAAAACAATTTCGTAAACAAGCGTCTACTATCCCAACTTATGATGAGTGTTCCCGCTAGGACCGAAATCCTAGCGGTAGACCAGAGCTAGACTAAGAGCACAAGACTCCATCATCATAACACTCAACAAAATTGATGATTTTATACTAATTCGATGATCGCCATTGGCGCTGCATCACCACGACGTGGTTCAGTTTTAAGGATACGAGTGTATCCACCGTTACGTTCAGCATAACGAGGTGCGATTTCTGAGAACAATTTTTGAAGTGCTGTAGTAGAAGTGTACTTATCAGCTGCTTCATCATAGTTTTCAGATGCGATTTCATTACGTACGAAAGCAGCTGCTTGACGACGTGCATGCAAATCACCACGTTTACCTAGAGTAATCATTTTTTCAACAGTTTTACGGATTTCTTTAGCACGAGCTTCAGTTGTCACGATTGATTCGTTGATCAAAAGGTCAGTTGTCAAATCGCGAAGCATTGCTTTACGTTGTGAGCTAGTGCGTCCTAGTTTACGGTAAGCCATGTATTCCTCCTTTATTTATCTTTTAATCCAAGACCCAAATCAATGAGTTTGAGTTTCACTTCTTCCAAACTCTTGCGTCCAAGATTTCGTACTTTCATCATCTCTGCTTCAGATTTTTCTGTCAAATCATGCACAGTATTGATACCGGCACGTTTCAAACAGTTGTATGAACGCACAGACAAGTCCAGTTCCTCAATCGTACGATCCAAAATACGATCGTCAGATTCAGTGTCAGCTTCTTTCATCACTTCAGTTGACTTAGCAATCTCAGTAAGATTTGTAAACAAATCAAGATGTTCTGTCAAAATACGTGCTGAAAGCCCTAAAGCATCTTCTGGAATAATTGTTCCATTAGTCAAGATTTCAAGGGTTAATTTGTCAAATCCATCATTGCTACCTACACGAGCAGGTTCCACTTGATAGTTGACTTTTGTAACTGGTGTATAAATAGAATCTACAGCAAGTGTTCCAACTGGTGCATTATCCTTTTTATTTTCATCAGCAGGTACATATCCACGACCACTGTTAACAGTCATAGTCGCTTTTAGGGAAGAACCTTCACCGATTGTAAAGAGATAATGATCTGGATTTACAATTTCAATATCGCTATCTGTCAAAATGTCACCAGCTGTTACTTCAGCAGGACCTTCAACATCTAGTTCGATGATTTTTTCGTCTTCAACGTACGATTTCACTGCAATTCCTTTAATGTTCAGAATGATTTGCATCACATCTTCACGAACACCTGGAACTGTGTCAAACTCATGTAACACACCATCAATGTTGATAGATGTCACAGCTGCTCCTGGTAGAGAAGCTAGAAGTACACGACGAAGAGAGTTACCAAGAGTTGTACCGTAGCCACGTTCAAGTGGTTCGATTACAAACTTGCCATAATCTTTATTTTCATCAATTTTTGTTATATTTGGTTTTTCAAACTCGATCATTTAGTTACTCCCTCTTAAACGAAAAGCAGTGTAATGCGATGATTATACACGGCGACGTTTTGGAGGACGAGCACCATTGTGTGGCACTGGAGTCACATCACGAATTGCTGTTACTTCAAGACCAGCGGCAGCAAGCGCACGAATAGCTGACTCACGACCAGAACCTGGACCTTTTACAGTAACTTCAACTGATTTAAGACCGTGTTCTTGTGCAGATTTAGCAGCAGCTTCAGAAGCCATTTGAGCAGCGAATGGTGTAGATTTACGAGAACCTTTGAAACCAAGAGCACCAGCTGATGACCAAGCAATTGCATTACCATGCACATCAGTAATCATAACAATAGTGTTATTAAATGTAGCGTGAATATGAGCAATACCAGATTCGATATTCTTCTTCACACGACGTTTACGTGTTGGTTTAGCCAAGACTTTTACCTCCTATATTATTTTTTCTTACCAGCAATCGCAACAGCTTTACCTTTACGAGTGCGGGCGTTGTTTTTAGTGTTTTGTCCACGGACAGGAAGTCCACGACGGTGACGGATACCACGGTATGAACCGATTTCCATCAAACGTTTGATGTTCAAGTTTACTTCACGACGAAGGTCACCTTCAACTTTGATTGCATCCACTTCACGACGGATAGCATCTTCTTGATCTGATGTAAGATCACGTACACGAACATCTTCTGAGATTCCAGCAGCAGCCAAAATTTTCTTAGATGTTGCAAGTCCGATACCATAAACATAAGTCAATGAGATTACTACGCGTTTGTCATTTGGAATGTCAACTCCAGCAATACGAGCCATGTTTTCTCCTTTCTATCTTAACCTTGACGTTGTTTGTGTTTTGGATTTGCTGGGCAAATTACCATAACACGACCATTACGACGAATAACTTTACAGTATTCGCAAATTGGTTTGACCGATGGTCTTACTTTCATTTCTTATCCCTCCAAGTTTTTCGATTATTTAAAGCGGTAAGTGATACGTCCACGTGTCAAGTCATATGGACTCATTTCGACAGTAACACGATCTCCCGCTAAAATACGAATATAGTTTTTACGAATTTTACCAGAAACTGTTGCTAAAATCTGATGTCCATTTTCAAGTTCAACCGTAAACATTGCATTCGGCATTGTATCAACTACTTTGCCTTCAACTTCAATCACATCGTCTTTTGCCACGCAAAAGCACCTCCATAAATTTCGATTCGATGCCTCTAGACACAGAGACAACAATTATAAGTCAGACTATCTCAGTATAACATTTGTAGCGGATTTTTGCAAGTGTGAAAAACGCTTTATTTCAAATTTGTCAATACTTTTTCGATATCTGAGAAGACATCATTGATATCTTGATTACCTTCGATGTCATGAACCAAACCTTTGGCACGGTAGTGAGCAATGATTGGTTCCCCTTGAGCAATATTCACATCCAAACGACGTTTGACTGTCTCAGGCTTATCATCTTCACGTTGGTAGTAATCTTCTTCTTTATAGTCAACTGGTGGGTTAAAGACCTTGTGGAAAGTTTCTCCAGTTACACGGTGGATGATACGGCCACTCAAACGTTCCAAGAGGCTATCTGGATTCACTTCAATGTTGATGACCCCTTCTAGTTCAATGCCAAGTTCAGCCAATGTTTTGTCCAAGGCATGAGCTTGTTCAATTGTACGTGGGTAACCATCCAACAAGAATCCTGTTTCTTTAATATCATCTTGTGAAAGACGTTCTTTTACGATCCCATTTGTAACTTCGTCAGGAACCAATTCACCCTTGTCAATGTATGACTTAGCAAGAACACCCATTTCAGTTTGATTTGCCATAGCAGCACGGAACATATCACCTGTTGAGATATGTGCAACATGGAATTGTTCTACGATTTTTGCTGCTTGAGTTCCCTTACCTGCACCAGGTAAGCCCATAATCAAAAGATTCATGATTTGATCTCCTTATTTTATTTTTAAATAGAAGCAAAAAGTCTTTTCACCCCTATTTAAAAACAAAATAGAAGAGGGGAGACCAAACTCTCACTAATGTTAGAGTTAAACCTCCACTCCCTCAGCATTTACTGACTCAGTAAATACTTTTATTCTGTTCTGTCCATGAAACCAACATACTTACGTTTCAATAGGTAACCTTCCAATTGTTTGATTCCTTCAATACCTGTAGAGATAATGATCAAAAGACTAGTTCCTCCAAAAGCAACTGCTTCTGAAAGTCCGAAAACATCTTTTGCTACGATCGGTAAAATAGAAATCACACCAAGGAAGAGGGAACCAACAGTTGCAAGACGACGAAGAAGTTTAGACATATATTCTTCTGTACCTTTACCAGGACGAACTCCGTGGATATATGCACCGCTCTTTTGTAGGTTTTCTGCTGCTTTTTCAGGATTAATCTGTACAAACGTATAGAAGAATGTAAAGAGAATAATCAATAAAGCATACATAGCAATACCAGTTGGTGAAGTTGTTGCCAGCATTTCTTGTGCTGTTCTCACCCAAGCCCAATCATGACCTGTAGCGCTCAAAAACTGAAGAATAGCCGCAGGCGCTGCAGTAATCGAACTTGCAAAGATAACAGGGATAACTCCAGCAGGGTTTACCTTCAAAGGAAGGTAAGAGCTAGATGGAGCACCTTGTGCAACCTTAGTATATTGGATTGGAATTTTGTATTCTGCTTGTTGAACATAAGTTGTAAAATAAATGATCAACAATACAGTAATAATCAAAATGATTACGAAAATGATAGATGAGTTGATACGGCTACTTGGGACGTTCACAAAGTAGTCAACATAGATGCCTTGAATCATCTCTGGAATTGAGGCAACAATCCCGGCAAAGATAATCATAGAAACACCATTTCCGTATCCCTTATCTGTAATTTGCTCTCCCAACCAAGTCACAATCATACTTCCAGCTGTTAAGATGATACCAATCATGATAAAGACTTGTGGTGTAAGAGCTGTTTTCAACAATTGAGCTCCAGCCAAAGTATTAAAACCAGCTGTAATCCCGATAGATTGCACAAAGGCTAGAACAAGAGCAATATAACGAGTAGCTTGATTTAATTTTCTTCGACCTACTTCCCCTTGTTTACCCCACTCTACAAATTTGGGTAAAATATCCATTTGCAAGAGTTGGACAACGATAGAGGCCGTAATGTAGGGACTAACACCAAGAGCAAAAACTGAAAAGTTTTTCATGGCATTCCCTGACACCAAGCTCAACATGTTTAAGAAGGATAATCCACTTAAAGCATTCAAGCTATTGGCATTCACACCAGGAACTGTTATGCTAGTTCCGATACGAAAGACCAAAACGATAAAAATTGTAAATAAAATTTTTGATCGAACCTGCTTGACTTTAAGAGCTTCTCTTAATAATTTAAAAAACATAGGTCACCTCTCTTAGATGACTTCTACTGAACCACCTTTAGCAGTGATAGCTTCTTCAGCTGATTTAGAGAATTTAGCTGCTTTCACAGTCAATTTCTTAGTCAACTCACCGTTACCAAGAATTTTAATACCTGATTTCTCAGCTTTAACAATTCCTGCTTCGATAAGAACAACTGGAGTAACTTCAGCACCATCTTCAAAGACGTTCAATTGGTCAAGGTTCACAATTGCGTATTCTTTAGCGTTGATGTTAGTGAATCCACGTTTTGGAAGACGACGGAACAATGGAGTTTGTCCACCTTCAAAACCAAGACGTACACCGCCACCGCTACGAGCTTTTTGACCTTTTTGACCACGACCAGATGTTTTACCGTTACCTGATGAAGTACCACGACCAACGCGGTTACGTACTTTACGAGAACCTTCTGCAGGTTTCAATTCATGAAGTTTCATTTTTATTTTCTCCTCTTTTGTAAAATGCTAGCGCCGATAAGGGAGAAAAGGTTGTCTCCCCCATCAACTCGCCTATACGACGTCATCATAGATGACTATATCTAGTTTTAGGGGATGGTATAGTGCACATCCCCTAAAAATTCATTAGTTTACTTCTTCAACTGTTACCAAGTGAGATACTGCTGTGATCATACCACGGATAGCAGCGTTATCTTCTTTAATAACAGAGCTGTTCAATTTGCCAAGTCCAAGTGCTACAACAGTTTTACGTTGTGATGGAATGCGTCCGATTGGAGACTTAGTCAAAGTAATTTTAATTTGAGCCATTTTATCCCCTTTCTTATGCCAAATCAGAAACTGAAATACCACGAAGGGCAGCAACTTCTTCAGCGCGTTTCAATTGTTTCAAACCTTCAACAGTTGCACGAACAATGTTGATTGGAGTGTTAGAACCAAGTGATTTAGATGTAATATCTGCCACACCTGCCAATTCCACAACGGCACGAACTGCACCACCAGCGGCAACTCCAGAACCTTCTACAGCAGGTTTCAACAATACTTTAGCTCCACCGAATTCTGAAAGAACTTCGTGTGGGATTGTTGTTCCAACCATAGGAACTTCGATCAAGTTTTTCTTAGCATCATCTACTGCTTTACGGATTGCTTCTGGAACTTCTTGAGCTTTACCAGTACCAAATCCTACGCGACCGTTGTGGTCACCAACAACAACAAGAGCTGCGAAACGAAGACGACGTCCACCTTTAACAACTTTTGTAACACGGTTGACAGCAACTACGCGTTCTTCTAATTCAACTGCATTGTCTTTAAATGCCATTTTCTAGTGTCCTCCTATTAGAATTTCAATCCGTTTTCACGAGCTGCATCAGCCAAAGCTTTCACACGTCCGTGATATAGATATCCACCGCGGTCGAACACCACTTCTGAAATACCTTTAGCGTTTGCACGTTCTGCAACGAGTTTACCGACAGCAACGGCTTGTTCAGTTTTAGTTCCTTTTGAAACTTCTTTGTCAAGAGTTGAAGCACTTGCGAGCGTTACACCCGCTACGTCATCAATCACTTGAGCGTAGATGCCTGTATTAGAACGGAATACGTTCAAACGTGGGCGATCAGCAGTTCCAGAGAGTTTTCCGCGAACGCGACGGTGGCGTTTTTGGCGGAGTTTGTTTTTATCTGGTTTTGAAATCACAGTTTTCACCTCTTTAGTTTTAAATCGTGTGCTATGCACAAAGTTGGAAAATAGGTTGGTGGTTGAGAATCAACCACTCAACATTATTTACCTGTTTTACCTTCTTTACGGCGAACGAATTCACCAACGTAACGGATACCTTTACCTTTATATGGTTCTGGTGAACGAAGGCTACGTACGTAAGCAGCTGTTTGACCAACTACTTCTTTTGAAATCCCGCTAACAACAATTGTTGTTGGGTTTGGAAGTTCAAAAGTAATTCCTTCTGGAGCTTCAACTTCGTCTGGATGAGATTTACCAACAGCCAAAACAAGTTTAGATCCTTGAAGTTGTGCACGGTAACCAACCCCGCGCATTTCAAGTTCTTTCTTGAATCCTTCTGATACACCAACAACCATGTTGTTCAAAAGGGCACGAGTAGTTCCGTGGATAGTTTTCATTTCTTTTGAATCGTTTGGACGGTGAAGAGTTACTTCAGTACCTTCCACACGGATTTCGATATCTTTTGAGAACTCACGAGTAAGTTCTCCTTTAGGTCCTTTTACAGTTACAACGTTGTCATTGTTAGTGATTTCTACACCAGCAGGCAACACGATAACTTTATTACCAATACGTGACATGTTTATTTTCTCCTGTTAAATTGTCAGGCCAGAACGGCCAGTTTTCACGGGGTTCAGATACTTATTTAGTTCAAGAGCTGAACTGAACACGCTCTAACGAGCTTTGTATCTTGATTTGAGTTCGAGCTAAGAATTTAGTGAAAAAGATAAGTTTGTCTTGGAGCATCGCTCCTGCTGCAAACTTCCTATTTTCACTGCATTCTTTTAACGCTCTCACATCATCAATTACCAAACGTAAGCGATAACCTCACCACCAACATTCTTTTGGCGTGCTTCTTTATCAGTAAGCAAACCTTCAGAAGTTGAAAGGATAGCAATTCCAAGTCCGTTAAGAACTTTTGGAAGGTCTTCACGTTTTTTGTAGACACGAAGTCCTGGTTTAGAAACACGTTTCAAGTTAGTGATAACTTTTTCACCGTTTGGTCCGTACTTAAGGAATACACGGATGATGCCTTGTTTGTCATCTTCGATGATTTCAACGTTCTTAACAAAACCTTCGCGTTTAAGGATTTCAGCAATCCCTTTTTTGATGTTTGATGCAGGTACTTCAAGTACTTCGTGTTTAGCTTGGTTAGCGTTACGAATACGAGTTAGGAAGTCTGCGATTGGGTCAGTCATAACCATTTTGTTTTTCTCCTCTTACTAGTAGTTTGCAAGTTGCACTTGCTAGTTAATACATGATACAAAGAGCGTAACAGCAAGAGCAAAAATAGGCAATTTGATGCAGGAGCGATGCTCCAAAGAAAATTGGTCTTTTTTGCTAAAGCTGTAGCTCGTGTTCAAATTGGCAAGTCCAACTGAACCCGGGCTAAACTCTGTGTGAAAAAGATAAACTTTCCTAGAAACTTCAGTTTCTTCGTCAAGTTTCCTATTTTCACTTAGAGTTTTGACGCCCTTGATATCTTAAATTACCAAGATGCTTTTGTTACACCAGGAATTTGTCCTTTGTAAGCTAATTCACGGAAGCAAACACGGCAAAGTTTAAATTTGCGGTAAACTGAATGTGGACGACCACATTTTTCACAACGAGTATAAGCTTGAGTAGAGAACTTCGCTGGACGTTTGTTCTTAGCAATCATTGATTTTTTAGCCATTAGATTTACCTCCTATATTATTTTGCAAAAGGCATTCCAAGGCCTGTAAGCAATGCACGTGACTCTTCGTCAGTGTTAGCAGTTGTTACGATAACGATGTCAAGACCACGAGTTTTGTCAACGTCATCGAAGTTGATTTCTGGGAAGATCAATTGTTCTTTCACACCAAGTGTGTAGTTTCCGCGTCCATCAAATGATTTTGTTGGAACACCGTGGAAGTCACGTACACGTGGAAGTGAAACTGAAACCAATTTATCCAAGAATTCGTACATACGTTCACCACGAAGGGTAACTTTTGCACCGATCGCAACACCTTCACGAAGACGGAAGCCGGCGATTGATTTTTTAGCTTTAGTGATAAGTGGTTTTTGACCTGAGATAAGTGCCAATTCTTCAGCAGCTTTTTCAAGGCTTTTAGCGTTTGATACAGCTTCACCAACACCCATGTTCAAAACGATCTTATCTACTTTAGGCACAGCCATCACTGATGAGTAGTTGAATTGTTCTGTCAAAGCAGGAACTACTTCATTAAGATATTTTTCTTTTAAACGATTTGCCATTATACTTCTCCTTTCCTTCGTGATTAATCAAGCACTTCGCCTGATTTTTTGTTGTAGCGAACTTTTTTACCGTCTACAAATTTGTAACCAACACGGCCAGCTACACCATTTTTGTCCAATACTTGAACGTTTGATACGTGGATAGCTGCTTCTTTCTCGATGATCCCACCTTGAGGAAGCTCGTTAGTTGGACGTTGGTGTTTCTTAACGATGTTAACACCTTCAACGATAACTTTGTTTACTTTTGGAAGGGCAGTAAGGACAACAGCTTCTGTTCCCTTATCTTTACCAGCGATTACGCGAACTTTGTCGCCTTTTTTTACAAACATTAGGTTTCTCCTTGATTTTTCTTACGCCCATAAGGGCACCCTGGAGGTAAATCCAGGGGACTAGTTTGTTTCTAAAAATTAAAGTACTTCTGGAGCAAGTGACACGATCTTCATGAAGCCACCTTCACGCAATTCACGTGCAACTGGACCAAAGATACGTGTTCCGCGAGGAGTTTTGTCTTCACGGATGATAACTGCTGCGTTTTCGTCAAATTTGATGTATGAACCATCAGCACGACGAGCACCTGATTTAGTACGAACGATAACTGCTTTAACAACGTCACCTTTTTTAACCGCACCACCAGGAGTAGCTTGTTTTACAGATGCCACGATAACATCACCGATGTTTGCAAATTTACGTCCTGAACCACCAAGAACTTTGATAGTCAAGATTTCGCGAGCACCGCTGTTGTCTGCGACTTTCAAACGAGTTTCTGTTTGAATCATTTCAGTTTTCTCCTTTCAGGTTTGATTAGATGATGACCGCTTCTTCAACAACTTCTACAAGACGGAAACGTTTTGTAGCTGAAAGCGGGCGAGTTTCCATGATACGTACGATATCGCCTTCTTTGGCAACATTGTTTTCATCATGAGCTTTGTATTTTTTAGAGTAGTTAATACGTTTACCATAGACTGGGTGGTTACGTTTTGTTTCAACTACAACTGTGATTGTCTTGTCCATTTTGTCAGATACAACACGTCCAACAAGAACTTTACGATTATTGCGTTCCATTGAAATTTCTCCTTCCCTAGTCTATTATTTCGCTTCAGATTGAACTGTTTTGATACGAGCGATTTGTTTTTTAACTTCTTTCAAGCGAGCTGTTTGTTCCAATTGACCAGTAGCAGCTTGGAAACGAAGTTCAAACAATTCTTTTTTCAATTCGTTTTCGCGCTTCGCGAGTTCTTCTTGAGAAAGACCACGAAGTTCTTTAACAAATTCTTTTACTTCATTAAGTTTCATGCCTTCTCCTTATTCTGCTTCACGTTTTACGAATTTACATTTAACTGGCAATTTGTGGCTAGCAAGACGAAGCGCTTCGCGAGCGATCTCTTCAGATACACCAGCGATTTCGAACATCACTTTACCACGTTTAACTGGTGCTACCCAACCTTCAGGTGCCCCTTTACCAGATCCCATACGCACACCGATAGCTTTAGCAGTGTATGATTTGTGTGGGAAGATTTTAATCCAAACTTTACCACCACGTTTCATGTAACGAGTCATGGCGATACGAGCAGCTTCGATTTGGCGGTTAGTGATCCAGTGGCTAGTTGTAGCTTGAAGACCGTATTCACCGAATGCTACTTCTTTTCCACCTTTTGCTTCACCGCGCATTTTTCCACGGAATTCACGACGGTGTTTAACACGTTTAGGTACTAACATTGGTTATTTACCTCCTTTAGTGTTTTTGCGAGCTGGAAGAACTTCACCACGGTAGATCCATACTTTAACACCAAGTTTACCGTATGTAGTATCTGCTTCTTCCCAAGCGTAATCGATATCTGCACGAAGTGTGTGAAGTGGAACAGTTCCTTCAGAGTATCCTTCAGCACGGGCGATATCTGCACCGTTCAAACGACCTGATACTTGAGTTTTGATTCCTTTAGCTCCAGCACGCATTGCACGTTGGATTGCTTGTTTTTGTGCACGACGGAAAGCAACACGTTGCTCCAATTGACGAGCAATTCCTTCACCTACAAGGTGAGCATCCAAATCAGGTTGTTTGATTTCGATGATGTTGATGTGTACTTGTTTTCCAGTCAATTTGTTAAGTTTTGCACGGAGTGCATCAACGTTAGCACCACCTTTACCGATTACCATACCTGGTTTAGCAGTGTGAAGTGAAACGTTAACTTTGTTTACTGCGCGTTCGATTTCGATAGTTGAAACTGCTGCGTCAGCAAGTTCTTTTTGAACGAATTTACGGATTGCAAGATCTTCATGAAGGTAATCCGCGTATTCTTTTTCAGCATACCATTTGGCATCCCAATCACGGATGATGCCGACACGCATACCAATTGGATGTACTTTTTGACCCACGATTTTACCTCCTTATTTTTCTGCAACAGCTACAGTGATGTGAGCTGTACGTTTGTTGATTGGTGAAGCTGAACCTTTCGCACGTGGACGGAAACGTTTCATAGTTGGTCCTTCGTTTGCGAATGCTTCAGATACTACCAAGTTAGCTTTATCCAAACCAAAGTTGTTTTCAGCGTTAGCTACAGCTGAGTTCAAAACTTTCAAGATGATTTCAGCAGCTTTGTTTGGAGTGAATGTCAAGATTGCGATTGCATCGGCTACGCTTTTACCACGGATGTTATCAAGAACAAGACGTGATTTACGAGGTGAAACACGTACTGTACGAGCCATTGCTTTAGCTGAAGTAATTTCTGCCATTTATGTTCTCCTTATTTTCTACGTGTTTTCTTGTCGTCTGCAGCGTGACCTTTGTAAGTACGAGTTGGTGCAAATTCACCAAGTTTGTGACCTACCATGTCTTCTTGGATGTAAACAGGTACGTGTTTACGTCCGTCATAAACTGCAATAGTGTAACCAATGAAACTTGGGAAGATCGTTGAACGACGTGACCAAGTTTTAATAACTTTTTTCTTTTCGTCGTTAGCTTGAGCTTCAACTTTTTTCATCAAATGCTCATCGACGAAAGGTCCTTTTTTAAGACTGCGTCCCATTTTTATATTTTCTCCTTTAAATGTTGTACCACAGCGGCTTGCGCTCCTATGGAGCGCTACCGAGCTGGCGGATTTACTAGTTGCTTAAGCGACTAGTTTAATATTATTTCTCGTTGCGACGACGAACGATAAGTTTGTCAGATTTCGCTTTCTTGTTACGAGTTTTAAGACCAAGAGCAGGTTTGCCCCATGGAGTAGATGGTGCTTTACGACCAACTGGTGCTTTACCTTCACCACCACCGTGTGGGTGATCGTTAGGGTTCATTACAGAACCACGAACTGTTGGGCGGATACCTTTCCAACGGCTACGTCCTGCTTTACCAAGGTTTACAAGTCCATGTTGTTCGTTTCCGACAACACCAACTGTAGCACGGCAAGTTCCAAGAATCATACGAACTTCACCTGATTGAAGACGAACAAGAACGTATTTGCCTTCAGAACCCAATACTTGAGCAGATGCACCAGCAGCACGTACCAATTCACCACCACGACCTGGTTTCAACTCGATGTTGTGGATCAAAGTACCAACTGGGATATTAGCAAGTGGAAGAGCGTTTCCGACTTTGATATCTGCTTCTGGACCTGAAACGATACGTTGACCAACTTCAAGACCTTTTGGAGCGATGATGTATGCTTTCACACCGTCAGTGTAGTGTACAAGAGCGATGTTTGCAGAACGGTTTGGATCGTACTCGATTGTTTTAACAACTGCTTCAACGTTGTCTTTGTTACGTTTGAAGTCAACCAAACGGTAGAAACGTTTGTGTCCACCACCTTGGTGACGAACTGTGATACGACCGTTGTTGTTACGACCAGCCTTGCTCTTCAATGCAACAAGCAATGATTTTTCAGGAGTGCTTGTTGTGATTTCAGCGAAATCCAAAGAAGTCATATTACGGCGACCGTTTGTTGTTGGTTTATAAACACGAATTCCCACGATATTTCCTCCTTAGATTATTCAGCTTCAGCAGCAAACAACTCGATTGCTTTTGAATCAGCTGTAAGTGTGATGATAGCTTTTTTAGTTTTGTTAGTAAAACCAGTGTAACGTCCAACACGTTTAGCTTTTGGTTTTACGTTGATTGTGTTAACATTTGCAACTTTAACACCTTCGAAAGCAGCTTCAACAGCTTGCTTAATCAAAAGTTTGTGTGCACGAGTGTCAACTTCAAATACATATTTTCCTGCTTCAAGTTGAGCCATTGAGCTTTCAGTGATTACAGGTTTTTTGATAACATCATACAAATTCATTATGCAAGAACCTCCTCGATTTTAGAGATAGCTGCTTGAGTAACAAGAAGTTTGTCACTATTTGCGATGTCAAGAACACTTGCAGTTGTAGCAGTCGCAACTTTCACGTTTGGAAGGTTACGAGCTGAGAGAGCTGCGAATTCGTTTCCTTCTTCAAGAATAACAAGGACTTTAGAATCGATGCTCAAAGCTGCAAGAACTTTTGCAAATTCAGCAGTTTTTGGAGCTGTAAATTCAAGAGAATCAACGGCTACAAATTTATTTTCAGCAACTTTTTCTGAGTAAACAGATTTAAGCGCAAGGCGACGAACTTTTTGAGGAAGTTTGTACGCATAGCTACGTGGAGTTGGTCCGAAGACGATTCCACCACCACGCCATTGTGGAGAGCGGATAGAACCTTGACGAGCACGTCCAGTTCCTTTTTGACGCCATGGTTTGCGTCCGCCACCTGAAACAGCTGAGCGGTTTTTAACTGCGTGAGTTCCTTGACGAAGGCTAGCACGTTGGCTGATGATCACATCAAACACAACAGATTGGTTTGGTTCGATACCAAAGATTGCATCGTTAAGAACAACTTCGCCCGCTTGTTTACCAGTTTGGTCGAATAATGTTACATTTGCCATTTTGACTGTATTCCCCTTTCCTTATTATTTACCAGCTTTAACTGCTGATTTGATAGTGATAAGAGATTTCTTAGCACCTGGTACGTTACCTTTGATAAGGATAACGTTCTTTTCTGGAACAACTTGTACAACTTCAAGGTTTTGAATTGTTACGCGGTCGCCACCCATACGTCCTGCAAGGTTTTTACCTTTGAATACGCGGTTAGGTGCAACAGGTCCCATAGAACCTGGACGACGGTGGTAACGAGAACCGTGAGCCATTGGTCCACGTGATTGTCCGTGGCGCTTGATAACACCTTGGAAACCTTTACCTTTAGAAGTACCAGTTACGTCAACAACATCTCCAGCTGCGAATGTTTCAACTGTGATTTCAGCACCAACTTCCAAGCCTTCAACGTTTTTGAATTCACGAATGAAGCGCTTAGGAGCCGTGTTAGCTTTCGCTACATGTCCTTTAGCAGGTTTGTTGCTCAATACTTCGCGTTTGTCATCGAAACCAACTTGGATAGCGTTGTATCCGTCTGTTTCAACAGTTTTAACTTGAAGAACAACGTTTGGAGTTGCTTCAATAACTGTTACAGGGATCAATTCGCCAGCTTCAGTGAAGATTTGAGTCATTCCCACTTTTTTCCCTAAGATTCCTTTTGTCATGAGAAAATAGTTCCTTTTCTATATTTTTTATTCAAAAAGTTTTTAACGAGCGTTTTTTATGCTCAAGTCTAAGATACAAAGGGCGTCAAACTCAAAGTGAAAATAGGAAACTGACGCAGTGTCTAGCAGACACTAGGAAGTTTATCTTTTTCACACCGAGTTTAGCCCGTGTTCAATTAGATTGAAACACCAGCCTCTGCTCTTTTATATTTTAGATTAAAGTTTGATTTCTACGTTTACACCACTTGGAAGATCCAATTTCATCAAAGCATCAACTGTTTTTTGAGTTGGATTAACGATATCGATCAAACGTTTGTGTGTACGCATTTCGAATTGTTCGCGAGAGTCTTTATATTTGTGAGTCGCACGAATGATTGTGTAGAGGCTACGTTCAGTTGGAAGTGGGATTGGACCCGCAACTTGTGCACCTGTACGAGTAGCTGATTCTACGATTTTTGCAGCCGCTGTGTCAAGCGTACGGTGTTCGTAAGCTTTCAAACGGATACGGATTTTTTTGTTTGCCATCTTTTTCTCCTTTTCGTCTATTTAAGATAATAGGCTAGCTCCACAAGAAAACCGACGCGGTGTTGCGTGGCAATGCAACCGAGCGTGTCGCAACCTCTTGCATCAAAGCTAAGGCTGTAATTTACAGCACCATAATAGAATAACACAAAGCCCCTGCGATTGCAAGGGATTTGTTGCTGTTTTTTCGTTTTTTTACAATGAAACTGTTTTCTTTTTTATAAGTCATTTATTTAACTATTCTTTCATAGAAGAAAGTTACTCTCTCTTCACCTGTTCATAGCTTTCTTTCCCGTCATTGAGCTTATCCCAAATCACTACTTGCCCACTTTTGAGCGATTTTTGCACATCGATGATGCGTTGATTGGACGAACCTCGAAACTGGAGCATGAGATTTCTCTTAGTTCGATCGTATCGTCCATCAACCAGAATGTCAATCAGTGATAAGAGTTCCAGTTTATCTTGTGTCTCCAACATCATTTCTTCCCAAGTGTAGCCAGTCCATGACCAGATGTCTTTGTTTGGCAATTCCTTCCGGATACGTTTAACAAGTGGCAAAAGGATTCCTGTATTAAGGAAGGGTTCTCCTCCTAATAAAGTCAAGCCTTGAACATAGGGCTGGGCAAGGTCTGCCATGATCTGTTCTTCTAATTTTGCTGTATAGGGAATACCAGCATTGAAAGACCAAGTGGCAACATTATAGCAACCCTCGCAGTGAAACATGCAGCCTGATACATAGAGAGAGTTACGCACACCCTCTCCATCCACAAAGTTGAAGGCCTTGTAATCAATAATACGCCCTTGACTGAGATCCTCGCTTTTCCATTCTTGTGGTTTTGGATTATTCATTCGCTACCTCTATCCAATAACGCTCAACTCCATTACGAACATC
>NZ_JAJNSA010000048.1:0-18071 GCF_027497875.1 Streptococcus sp. SM3
CAAGATTCCTATCCAGTCTATTTTCAATTTCATTACTCTGTATCGTTTCGGATACTTCTTCGATTCTGCCATATACAGCCATGTCGTTTCTCCTATTCAATTTATCTGTCTTAGTATATCAAAAAGACCTAAAATTGTCAGCTTGCGATGGCTGTTTGAGAGATTTTTTGCATAGTTTCACAAAGGTTTCAATTTCCCGAAATCGATGTAAATTCGTCTGTTTAAATGTTATGATATAATCCAATTCTTTCTGAGTTAACATCTTTCCTCCTGCATCTTCTTATTCGTAAAAGGCAAGAAAAATAGGACTGGGTTGTATCCTAAGTCCTAGATTTCTTATAAGATAGGGGCGAATAACTGGGCAATTTCCTTAATCAATTTCTGATACCAGCTATTTTTTATCGTATGAGGGAAAATTTCTTGAGATACTGAAAAAATCTCCTGAAAATCTTTTTGAATCTCTGTGATTGATTCCGTTTTATATAGCAAGACTGCATTTTCATAGTGGTGAAGCAAACTTCTATAATCTAAGTTAATGGTCCCAACTGCAGCAAAATCCTTATCCACTAAAATTTGTTTACTATGGATAAAGCCTGGACTATACTCAAAAATCCTTACTCCTGCTGATAAAAGATCTGGATAGGCTCCTCTTGTTATGAGCTGGATTAATTTTTTATCCGGAATGAAAGGAGTCACGATGCGGACATCAACACCTCTCATGGCTGCATTTTTAATACTCTCAGTTAAATCATAGTCAATAATCAAATAGGGTGTTGTGATGTAGACTGAATCAGTAGCCTGATTAATCAAACTTTGATAAACTTTTTTCCCTACCTGGGTACGGAAGATGGGCTTGGGTCCACTACCGTAAGGAATGCAGAGCCCTTGGCCAGAACAAGGCTGATTTTCCAAGTGATACTGGTCAAAATCGCTGATTTCCCCACGATTGATGTACCAAGTCATCAAAAAGAGACGGGTTAGAGCCTTGACACCAGGGCCATCTATGCGAATCCCACTATCCTTCCAGTAACCAAAACGTTCTACATGATTGATGTACTCATCGGCTAAGTTAATGCCTCCTGTATAGGCTACCTGACCATCTATGACAAGGATTTTACGATGGTCCCGATTGTTGTAAGCCACCGTCAAACGAGGAATCACCTTGTTAAACTTATGGGCTTCAATTCCTCGACTACGAAGCTGAATAGTATAGTCTCCAGGTAAAGTCGCCATACAGCCGATATCATCATAGAGCATCTTGATCTCTACACCTTGAGCTGCCTTTTGCTCTAGTATGTCTAGTATGCTATTCCACATCAGACCTTCTTCGACAATATAGTACTCTAGAAAGATAAACTTTTCAGCTTTCTTAAGATCTTCCAACATATATTGCCACATGCTTTCACCCGAAGAAAAGAATTGTGAATCTGTTCGATCATAGACATCGGCATTGCTATCCATACTCAACAAAGATTTGATAACTCCGTAAGCCGCCTTATCATCTTCCTTCAATTTCTGGCGGAGAGCTTTACTGTTATCCTCCCGAAAATGCATGGAACCAAGTTTTTCCAACTGCTTGATTTCTTTTTTGGACAATCGCCTTTCACCAAACATCAGATAGAGCAAGGGGCCAATGACAGGAACAAAAGTCACCACTAACCACATCACTTTACTATCAGGCGCCATTGAACGATTGACAATTGCGACAATAGTCGCCATACTCATAAAAATTAAGACAATTACCCATAGAATAGGGGCCATGCGCCCTAAATAGAGAAAGAGACCAAAAACAAGACAAAGTTCAAGTAGCATAATCGAAAGACTAAAGCCATACTTGGACATCAATAATTGAAATTTTCTATATTTCATACATCCCCTTTCTTTTAACCTTCCCCCTAACCACCTAATTAATAGATGTTTCCACTAGTATACATCAGTTCATAGCTAGATGGCAACAATTTACTCTTGCTAAAGTTTCAACCATTATGATCTCATATGCGTATTACAGTTTGAGAGCCAACATATTGACCGTCATACCGGCTGCAGTTCCCATAAGATAGATGACATCTCCCTCCTTAACAAGCCCTTGTTCTAATGAATAAGCCAAGCCAAACGGTACAGATACTGACACCATATTTCCATAATCAGTGACAAGATTGAGATATTGTTCCTCCGCAACACCTAGTTTTTCCATAACTAAAGGAAGGGCACGACTTGCTTGATGGGGAATAATATAGTCCACATCTGACAATGCTAGCTGCGTTTTTTCTTGAAACTCTTCAAACATGACTGGAATTTTACGAGCAGATAAGAGGAGAATTTTCTTTCCTTTCATATCAAACATATAGTTGGTCTTAGTCGCTTCAGAGTACTCTTTTGGTTGAAAAGAAGTCAGACCTCCACGAATCTCCGTATCGTGTGCTCCTTCTGACCAAGTACGTTGGAGACTAGCAATGACCCCTTTTTCCTGATGGCTTTTTTGGAAAATAAAGGCTGCCGCCCCATCACTAAAGAGTTCAAAACTTTCTTTTTGCTTAGGATTGAGCCCTAAACTACCAATCTCACTAGACACAATTAAGACACGATTGTATTCGCCTACCTCGATCAAGTGGGACATAGTCGATAAAGCAGAAATAAAGCTGGTACAGGTCGTATTGATATCCATAGCTGGGATTGAGAGTCCTTTTGCCACGCGCTCATGAATCAAGGCAGCCGTACAAGGAATAGGCTGAACACCAACTGCACTAGCTGATACAAGGCAATCGATATCTTTAATATCTAAGTTTGCATATTCGAGTGCTCTCTGAATTGCTACCTCTGCTAAATCTAACTGCGTTTCTTCATTTTCAACTACACGATAACGCGTCTGGTCTTTGAATTGGACGGTATGCTTTGGAAGGCAAACACCATATCCTGCAATTTCTATATGTCTTTTTACTTCTGTCATTGTCTTTTATCCTTTCATAAACGTTGGATTCGTTTGAGTTTATGGCTAGTATCCCAGTGATAATCTGAAAATTGAATTTCGGGAACTATAAACTGCTTTTGCTGGGCCAGGAGTTGAAACTGTACTAAAATAGCTGTCTCCATGCTCTCATCTCGTTGGTTTAGACAAACTTCCACTAACTTCTCAGAATATTGTTTGACTTGGTAATCTCCTATATTCTCCACAAAGAGGATGCAACGTCTGATAAAGTCTGGATAGATGGTCACCTGTCCCCCATCCAGTCCATCGAAATAGAAGATGTCGTCAGAGCGTCCTTCGACCTTGTCAATTCGTGTATAGCAGGAGCCACACGGACAAGGCTTCGAATTTTCAACCAAGATATCATTGAGCTGGTAGCGATAAACAGGCTGACTACTTCGTTTAAAGTCCGTAATTACTGGATAAAAACGGCGATTATCCAGATACTGCTTTTCCACAAGTATAATGTCTTCGTTGAGATGCAGATTGCCAGCTGAGCAAGTGCAAGCTAGGAAACCTTCGGTTGCCTGATAAACTTGGTCAATAATGGATAGAGAAAAGGCTTCTGCGATGAGTTCCCTATCATTATCTTCCAAGATTTCTGCCACCGAAACGATTTTTTGTGGGTGGATAGCTAACTCTCCAGCCTTGAGACGCTTGCTCAATTCAATCAACATAGAGGCTGGTGCCACAACAATCGTCGGCTGGTAGGTATTCAGCCGCTCAATATGGACATCTGTAGGTTTAAAAATATCAAAATACTCCAAACGAATAAGTGCCGTATTGATGGTCTGATAGAGTTCATTATCAGCTCTCAGGAAAAAGGCGATTCGGTGTCCAAAAAGCTGGCCCTTGGGTAACATCTTAGCTAAGATAGCTGCTGCCCACATACTTCGCTCTTTCTCCGTTGTGATAAAAAGCCCCCGATGTCCAGATGTCCCTGAAGACAGTCCGACTGCCACATCGCCTTTGAGTTCAGTGAAATCACGAGTCTTTTCACTTTCAATAGCCAAGGCCAAGGCTTCATCCCGATCTACTCCTTGGGTGTTAAGCTCGTTGAAATGCTCCATCATAAAAGCCTTGTCCATATGGTCAAAGTCGCTAGGAACCCCATTTTTAAAGTAGGGCGACTCTCGCTTTAAAAAGTTCATATAATTAGCTAATTGCTTTTTCTGATAGTTCTCTACAGCTTCTCGAGATTTGAAGTTGTGAAGCCAGCGAGTTTGGACAAAGGTTTTAAGAAAGGTTCCTTTTTTCATATATGATACGTTCTATCCTTTCTACAGGGTCATGGCTAACAACTACTTCAATACCATCTCTCAAGACTTCCTCCAAAAACTCTGTTCCCTTGATATAGTCTGCCTTATTGTCCTGAACCAAGGAAGGAATCAGGAGCATCTGCTTGGTGTAAGGCAAAAGGTCAATTCCCCAACAGAGATCTGCTGCGATGAGGAGATTAAAGTCTGGAAGGTACAGACAAGCTTGCCCCCTTGCATGCCCATCAACAGAAGCTACTAGGATACTTCCATCTCCAAAAAGGTCACTAGTCGGACGATAGGGAAAGGTTGAATCTTGCTGGTCAGCTCTAATAATGGTTAGATTTTTTTCAAATGAAGCTGGCAAAAATTCCTTGAAAATCAAGTCTTTCAGTGTCGGTTTCTTGTAAACATCATACACTTCCTGAGTCAAGATAAAAGTTGCATGAGGGAAGAAGCTAGCCCCTCCCAAATGATCTGGATGCAGGTGAGATAGGATGATATAATTAATTTCTTCTGGTTTAATTCCCTTAGCTTTCAGCAAATATGAAATCTGGTCCTTCTCCGTCATTTGAACAGGTGTTCCCAAACGATAGAAACCATAACGAATCTGAGTCTTAATATCGTAATGGTAGCCCGTATCATAGAGGAGGTATCCCTTCTCCCTATGTTTGATAAGAAAAACCCCGGCTGGAAAGGTCATCTTTTTATTCTTGATTCCCTTAAATAGCAAACCAGTATAACTCGTGCAATATCCTGCTGGGAAATAATCAATGCTTTCTATAATCTTTGACATACTGTTCAATCCCTTCCGAAATACTGATTTGAGGGCGATAGCCCAAGTCTCGCTCCGCCTTACTAATGTCCAGCGTCTGGCTATGCCTCAGCAAGCAATATGTATAGCGTGTCAGAGCCGGCTCACCTTTGAGTTTCAAGATATTATACAGAAACTCTAAACTACTTGCAATAACTGAAAGAAGAGGAGCCGGCACTTTTCTGTATGTTATCGGATAGCCAAGCCCTCTCAAGGTTTCTTCTATCAGATCCTTAAAGGCTCTTGGTTCCCCGTTGGTAATATTATAGACTTCGCCACTAGCTTGAGGAGCCTCTAGAGCCAAGCGAATGGCCAGAGCGACATTTTCCACACAGGTCATGTCCATCAGCTGACGGCCATCCCCTATCAAGGGAATACCAATCTTCTGACTGAGTTTAAGAACCCGAGGTAAAATACTGGTATCCCCAATTCCAAAAAGCCCACGAGGTCGTAAGATAATACTCGGAACATCGGGATAATCCTTAAACAGCTTCTCCGAAGCTAGTTTACTACGAATATAGTTGTTCAAATTATTTTCCTGAGGCGCATCGCTTTCTTTGATAGCTATCTGGTCTCGAGGCGCAGCATATATGCTAGGCGAGGACACATAAACCAAACGCTGAATACCATCCTCTCGACAAGCATCCAGAACATACTTGGTCCCTAAGACATTTGTCTGGTAGAAATCTTCCCAAGGTCCCCAGACGGTAGAAAGAGCTCCAGCATGCACAACCATGTCCATACCCTGACAAGCCTGAGTCAGATCCTCTTGCTTGGTCAAATCTCCCTGGAAAAATGCCACAGAGGAGTTCTCTAAAGACTGACCAATCTTGCGATTACGTCCAAAAGCTCGTACCTGATAGCCATGCTGACTGAGCTCTTCAACAACATACTTACCTAAAAAGCCCGTAGCACCTGTTACCAATACTTTCTTCATGTTTTATTTCTCCTTGTCCCCCAAGAGTCGATATATTTCATTCTTGAGGATTTCTG
Organism: Streptococcus sp. SM3; assembly: GCF_027497875.1. The sequence continues at coordinate 6,029 of NZ_JAJNSA010000048.1, forward strand.
TTGGCTGGTAGTCTTGAGCTACACGACTGAGTTTGTTCAAGTCTGACCGGCCATCTCTAGCCAATAGCTCATCAAAAGCGCGTCCAATCGCTTCCGTGTCCTCTCGTTTAGCAGTCAGGGCAATCCCCGCCTCTAGCCCGCGAACCGCATAGTCATATTGATCATAGTCATGAGGTAGAATTAAGGCAGGCTTGCCATAGATAATACATTGGTAAAAAATTCCCGCACCTCCGTGATGAATCACATAGTCCATCTGGGGAATGTATTCCTTATAGGGAAGATAGGATACTACAGAAACATTGTCCATGAGCTCCTCACATTGGAAGTCTTGTCCACCAAACCCCAGAGTCACAAAAAAATAACAGTCAGGATGGGCTTTTGCCAATTGTTGGGTCTGGTAGAGGAGGTTATCTTTAGCCCACGCTAGCTGAGTTCCACAGGATACGAGGACTTTTTTATAACTTGCATAGGGAGACAAATCGAGAGGATAATTCTCTGCTCTCTCGATTGAAGAGCCAAAAGGCCCCACCCAAAGGTAGTGCTCTGGAAAACCACTTTTCAGCTCCAACTCTTTCATCCCAATTCCCAAGATGGAATAGGGTGAATAAATGGTTTCCTGATTTTTTTGATTGTAGAGCTTAAAATCGTAACGTTTCAAGCGTTCTCTCAATAAAAAGGTTACGATTCGTTTTCCTAAACGAGTCCCTTTTCTTCCTAGCCATTGCTGGGCAGACTGAAAAGGATTCTTTGGACTGCCCATTCCTCCAAAGAAACAAGGCGGTCCATCTGTCGTTTCAATGGCAAACTGTGTCGCCATGGTTGTTATCCAAGGAATTCCCAACTGTTCCGCCACTAGTCCTCCAGAGAGGGTTATAAAATCCGCAATAACAATATCTGGTCGATTTTTCTCCCATTCTTGTATTAGTTGGTCTGACACTACATTGATCAAATCCAGACTAGTTGACAATTGCCGATAAGCAGAAATAAGATTTAGCTGCCCTTCATTGTTGGCTACACGCTCAAACTCATCTACAAAATTTTCTAAAATAGGAAGTACCTGGAATCCCATCTCCTCTGCGACAGCTTTTCGTTGCGGTCCTGTGAATAATCGAATATCATACAAAGGATCCTTCAACAAAGGTGCGAGTAAATTCAGGGCTGGGAAGAGATGTCCACTTAAAGGGAGTACTACCACATCGATTTTGATTCTCTTCATAAATCTAGCATAACAAATTTTTTTAAAAAGAACTACTCAAAAAGAGTACCACTCCTAAAAGTGGAACTTATATTTAAGGAAAAGGAATGAATCTTGTATAAGACCCATTCCTTTATGTGTATAATCTATCTAACTTTTATCGAGTAATACATCAAATATCTTTCATCTTATCGGAATTTTTGATAAATAAGCTTTACTTAGATAAAACAATGCGATCAGACGCTTCTCTATCCATATCGTCAATAATCATCTGATTTCCATTGATTGCATAAATCTTGACATCATCCTCAATAATCATGCGTTGATTAGTGGCATCAAAGCTAACCTGCTTGATTTCTTGATCTCCGTCAGTTTCTACCTGTGTCCATGTACCAGTTGTTCCAGTTACTACTAAAGTGATACGGTCTCCTTCGTCCTGACCAGTATAAGTTCCATCAATATTGGTTGGTTGAGCTGTAACTGTATTTTGTGGAGAACTTGTTGCTGTCTGGTTTGAATTTTCTGCTGAAGATGAAGCAGCAGGTTGTGATTGCTGAGTTTGTTGAGTTTGCGATTGAGCTGCTGGTTGTTGAACCTGTTGAGCTCTTTGTGAACAAGCTACTAAGAGACTAAGACTTGCTAGAGAAGCAAGAGAAAGTGTGAATCTTTTTAATTTCATGATGAATTTCCTTTCTGCTACCAATTTAGAGAATGTTTCTTCTAACTGGTAGTTCCACTAGTATAACAAGTTCAAAAAAGGAGGTCAATTCATCTGCTCATGGGCCAGCAAGTAGCCCCGTACTTCTGAGATAAAATAGAGAGACCCTGTAATGAATAACAAGTCTTGAGTATCTGCTCTTTCTTCGAAACTGCTGATAAATTCGCGATAAGAAGGAATTACATCGTAACCTGTTATATCTGTCTCATCTAAAGACCCCTGATAATCAAAGCCAGTTACCTTGAGTTCCACCTGAGGCAAATTCTCGATCAGATAACCTAACATCCCTTGATAATCCTTCCGTTTTAAGGCTCCAAATAGTATTTGAGGTCGATAACCTTCCTGCTCTTTTTCTTTGATAAATTCAATCAAGCGATTCAAGGCAGGGAGGTTATGAGCACCGTCCAAATAAATCTGAGAACGAATACGCTCCAAACGACCAGCCCAATGGGTCTTCTCCAAAGCCTGTCTTACAGCCTGCTCATCAATAGATTCCTTTCCTTCTCTCATAAAGAGAAGAAAAGTTTGCAACGCCAAAGCCGCATTCTCCTGCTGATAGGCTCCTTCCAAGCCTATTTTCAGCTGTGAAATATTTAGTAAAGAACTTGAAAAATCACCATTCAGCATTGAAAAATCCTGACCTGCCTGATAAAGGGCAACAGCTAAAGAGTCTGCTTTTTTCTGACAAACAAGCCTAGCTTCTGAAGGCAACTCAGCAATCACTGCCTTTTTACCAGCCTTAAAAATACCAGCTTTCTGCTCTGCAATTGCTGCTATACTGTCACCCAGAGTCTCCTGATGGTCAAGTCCGATGGAACTGATGACAGCAATCTCTCCAGTTACCACATTGGTTGTGTCAAGTAAGCCACCAATTCCCACTTCTAGTAGAACCAAATCCACCTCTTGCTCTCTAAAATAAAGAAAAGCAATCAAGGTCAGCAATTCAAAAAAGGACAACTGATCATGGGTTTGCAGAAGCATTTTCTCCATCTCCTTGACCCGATTAGCCAAACGGATGAAGTCTGCATCAGCTATTGGTTGCCCGTTAATGCAGATTCGATCATTGATAGAGACGATATGAGGGGAGGTAAAGGACGCAACTTTTTTGCCATGTCCCATAAATAACTCCCTCATAAAAGCAATGGTAGATCCTTTCCCATTAGTCCCAGTGACGTGGATAATAGGGTAAAACTTTTCGGGATTTCCTAACAAATCCACCGCTTGTTGCATTCGCCCCAAACCTGATCGAAAATTCAAACCAATCCGACTGTGAAGCCATTCTTCTACTTCAAACATATATATCTCCTTGACAAAAGTCCAATCAATTACCACATCAAAGCATGATGACTAATAAAAACAAGGCCAGGATTTTCGTCCCGACCTCTAACCTGGTTAGCTAATAACTAGCTACTATGAATATTAACTTGGGCTAAAAACATCCACTGGATGTTCCAACTCTTCCCAATTTCTGGGAGTTGAGCTGATACAGTCTCCCAGACTTACTTACGGTCTTTATTTTTAGCGTAAGGGTAAAAATGTTCACTGAACATTTTTACTCCTCCATAAAGCTGTTGAAGACCTCTTCAATCATGTTCCATTCGTCTTCTGAGTCTTCTGGGATTGGTTGCAATTCGCCTTCTGTTCCATCTTCGTTTTCGATGAATGAGTAAGCTTGGATTTCAACTTGTCCGTCTTCGTCTTCTTCTGCGTTAACTGGTACTAGAAGAACATAGTTTTTACCAAATTCTTCTTTTCCGTCAATGGTCAAAAGGATTTCAAACAAGGTTTCATTTCCTTGCTCATCTACTAGTGTGATTAGTTCACGTTCTTCGTGGTCGTGGTTATGATCGTGTGACATAGCCTCTCCTTTATATTAAAATTTTCTATCTAAATAATTTTGTAAAATCAGCTGAGCTGCTAACTTATCAATGACTTTCTTGCGCTTGTTACGGCTAATATCTGCTTGCTCAATCAACATGCGCTCTGCGGCAACTGTTGTCAAGCGTTCATCTTGATAGTCTACTGGTAAACCAAAAAGCTCTTCTAGCTTTGCTCCGTATGCTTGACTAGCTTCCACGCGCGGTCCGCTTGTATTGTTCATATTTTTAGGCAAGCCCACTACAAATCGTTCCACCTTATAAGTATCAACCAACTCCTTAACGCGGTCAAAACCAAATTGGCCTTGTTCCTCATTAATTTGGATGATTTCAAGTCCTTGAGCTGTAAAACCGAGCGGGTCACTAATAGCCACTCCTACCGTTTTTGAACCGACGTCCAATCCCATAATTCTCATAGGTTATAGATCGACTCCTTGTCCTTTAAGGTAGTAGCGGACCAATTCTTCAACGATTTCATCGCGCTCATACTTACGGATTTGATTTCGTGCATTATTATAACGAGGAACGTAGGCAGGGTCTCCACTCAATACGTAACCTACGATTTGGTTAATCGGGTTGTAGCCCTTATCGTTCAACGAAGCATAAACATCAGTCAGAGTTTCGCTAATTTCTTTTTTATTGGAATCGTCCAATTTAAAACGTACTGTTTCTTCAGTAAATCCCATTCTAACACCCTCTTTCCTTAGAATAGTACCATTATAGCATAATTCCTTACGTTCTACAATTCAGGCAGTCTATTTATTTGGATTTTCTATTGTTCTGTCGCGCCATTTGCCAATCTGTCTGCTACATATTGACTCGGTTCATTTTTCAAAAGATTTTCCAAGCCAATATTCTTTAGATATTCAACCTGTGAAGCTTTTTTGATATCTAAAACCTGAAAATCATAAGTAGTTGTTGTTTGAATTTCTGTTTCACTTAGTAGCTTCGTCTCAAGTGTAAAACCTGGCAATTTGCGTGCTTCCTGAATCGAGGTATCTTTACCTTCAGCTTCAATGAGTGCTTTTTGAGTAGCCTCTACACCATGCTCAGTTACAAAAGTCTTCAATTCACCGGTAACTGGTCTTTTTTGAATAATAGTCAAACTTAAAAATTGTTTTCCTTTATATGTGACCGTTTGAATCTGTTGACTGCCATCATCTGACTTTGGCAAGATCAAAGTTTTGGTCACAACTGTATTCTTCTCGGCATTCTCTAGGACAGGTAACGTTGACTGTAACGTCTTAGATTCGCTACTAGAGGACGCAGTTGTCGCTTTTTTTTGCCCACATCCAGCAAGCAGGAAAAGTAGTGCAAAACTTGTAATTAGTATTTTTTTCATAATTCCTCACATCATTTTTGAATTAAAAGAGCAAACAAGGCTAGGAAGCACTCCCAGCCTTGATGTTTATAGAGCCGCACGCAAACGTGCTTCTGCATTTTCTACATTACGGACAGAGCGTGGTAGGAAGGCACGAATATCGTCTTCCTTATAGCCAACTTGCAGGCGTTTTTCATCTACAAGGATTGGGCTCTTTAAAATTCTTGGTGTTTCCATAATCAGATTGAGAACTTCATTGACACTCAAATCTTCAATATCCACTCCAAGGGCTTTGGCATAGCGATTTTTAGATGAAACGATGCTGGCTATTCCGTTATCTGTTTTGGTTAGAATATCCAGTAATTCTTCTCTCGTAATTCCTTCTTTACCAAGGTTTTGTTCTTTATAACTTAACTGGTGGGCATTGAGCCAGGTTTTTGCTTTTTTACAGCTAGTACAACTTGAGACTGTATAAATTTTAATCATGTACCTACCCCTTTCGCTACATGTTACTATCAGTTTAGTCTATTATACCATAAAAAACATCCGACTTGCGACCTATTTTTAAATTTTTTTGACTTTTTTCGTCATTTTCGTACTTTTTTCTTGACAAATAACTAAATGACTATCAACTCTTTTGGAGCTAGGGTCAATAATTCACAACCTGACTCTGTAATCAGAATATCATCCTCGATACGAACACCGTATTTGCCTTCGATATAGATACCTGGTTCATCAGTCAAAGCCATACCTGCCTTAATAGTTTCTGTAGAAGTTTGGCTAAAGTATGGTTCCTCATGGATATCCAGTCCAATACCGTGTCCAATACCGTGGGTAAAGTAGTCGCCATAGCCTGCCTCGATGATAATATCACGAGGGATTTTGTCAAAGTCACGGAAACCTAATCCTGCCTTAGCCTGGTCAATCAAGGCTTGGTTGGCTTTCAAAACCGTATTGTAAATCTCTGCTTGCTCGTCACTGACATGCCCCAAGTAGATAGTCCGTGTCATATCGCTGACATAGTGGTCATAAAGACATCCGAAGTCCATGGTAATCGCTTCTCCTAGCTCCACTGGTTTGTGCATTGGATGGGCATGGGGCTTAGAAGAGTTGATTCCGCTAGCTAAGATAGTGTCAAAAGACAAGCCAGATGCTCCCAACTCACGCATGCGGAAGTCAAGGAAGTTGGCAATTTCAATTTCAGTTTTTCCTGGTTTGATAAAGTCAAGCGCATCACGGAAAGCTTGGTCTGAGATAGAACAAGCTTTGCGAATAGCTGCAATCTCCGCTTCATCCTTAATCATTCGAAGACCTTCAACAAACTGAGTCTGTGGAAGCAAGTCAATTCCTTCAAAGGTTGCCTGCATACGGTGATAATAAGAGACTGAAATCTCGTCCTCAAAACCGATTCGAGACAAGCCCATATCCTTAACAATGCCTACAATGACAGCCAATTCATCACGGTCAGCCACAATCTCAAAGCCACTGGTTTCTTGCTTGGCTGCAATGATATAGCGAGAGTCTGTCACCAAGACCTGACGGTCACGGCTGATAAAGACTGTTCCGTTTGAGCCCCAAAAACCAGTCAAGTAGTAGACGTTTTTAAGATTGTTGATGATGATACCATCTAGTTCTTTTTCTTGCATTTTAGCTAGAAATGCTTGTACGCGTTTATTCATGATGTAATTTTCCTTTCAAATACTGTCCTGTGTAGCTGGCTTCGTTGCCCGCTACTTCTTCTGGAGTTCCTGTTGCGATGATGGTTCCACCACCGACACCGCCCTCAGGTCCCAAGTCAATAATATGGTCTGCCGTCTTAATAACATCCAGATTGTGCTCAATAACGAGGACTGTATTGCCATCGTCTACAAAGCGAGCTAAAACCTTAAGCAAGCGAGCGATATCCTCGGTATGAAGACCTGTCGTCGGCTCATCCAGAATGTAGAAAGATTTTCCTGTCGATCGTTTGTGGAGTTCACTAGCCAGCTTCATACGCTGAGCTTCTCCCCCAGAAAGGGTGGTAGCTGGTTGCCCTAGCGTCACATAGCCTAGCCCTACATCCTTGATGGTCTGAAGTTTACGCTGAATTTTCGGAATGTGTTGGAAGAATTCTACCGCATCGTTGACCGTCATATCCAAAACCTGCGAGATATTCTTTTCCTTGTAGTGAACTTCTAGGGTTTCACTGTTGTAGCGGGTTCCGTGGCAAACTTCACAAGCCACGTAAACATCTGGCAAGAAGTGCATCTCAATCTTGATAATCCCGTCACCTGAGCAGGCTTCACAACGACCTCCCTTGACGTTGAAACTGAAGCGCCCCTTCTTGTAGCCTCGAATCTTGGCTTCATTAGTCTGAGCAAAGAGGTCACGTATATCGTCAAAAACTCCCGTATAGGTAGCCGGGTTAGACCTTGGCGTTCGTCCTATAGGGCTCTGGTCAATGTCAATCAAGCGGTCTACATGCTCAATCCCTGTAATAGTCTTAAATTTACCAGGTTTGTCTGAATTACGGTTGAGCTTCTGGGCAATAGCTTTTTTGAGGATACTGTTGATCAAGGTCGATTTCCCTGAACCTGATACACCTGTCACCGCGATGAATTTTCCTAGTGGGAAGCAAGCTGTGACATTTTGCAAGTTGTTCTCACGCGCTCCTGTAATCTCGATAAAACGACCATTTCCTACACGGCGCTCGTCTGGTACTGGAATGGCACGTTTGCCTGACAAGTACTGGCCTGTGATAGACTTACTGTTACGAGCTACCTGTTTAGGCGTACCTGCCGCAACAATTTCCCCACCAAAAACACCGGCACCGGGACCAACGTCAATCAGATAATCAGCTTCGCGCATAGTATCTTCATCATGTTCCACCACGATGAGAGTATTACCCAAATCACGCATCTTTTTGAGACTGGCAATCAAACGGTCATTATCCCTCTGGTGAAGACCGATTGACGGCTCATCTAGGATATAGAGGACGCCTGATAGATTGGAACCAATCTGGGTTGCCAAGCGAATACGCTGACTTTCCCCACCTGAAAGGGTTCCTGCTGAACGAGACAGGGTCAGATAGTTAAGCCCCACGTTATTGAGGAAAGTCAAACGGTCCTTGATTTCTTTGAGAATGGGACGAGCAATGATGGCTTCATTTTCAGACAAGGTCAGCTGGCTCACCAACTCCAAGTGGTCTGCGATAGACAGGTCTGAAATTTCTCCGATATGTGGCCCTTGCTCGCCACCAACACGGACAGACAAGGCCTGGTCATTGAGACGATATCCGTGACAAGTTCCGCAGGTCAATTCATTCATATAGAGACGCATTTGAGTGCGTGTGTAATCACTATTAGTTTCATGATAGCGACGCTTGATATTAGTGACAACTCCCTCAAAAGGAATGTCGATATCGCGCACACCACCAAATTCATTTTCATAGTGGAAATGGAATTCCTTGCCATCTGAGCCATAGAGAATCAAGTTCTTGTCTTCTTCTGACAAGTCCTCAAAAGGCTTATCCATATCCACTCCAAATGCCGTCATGGCCTGCTCTAGCATGTTTGGATAGTAGTTGGATGAGATAGGATTCCAAGGAGCCAAGGCTCCCTCACGTAAGGTTTTGCTGGCATCTGGTACTACCAAATCAGTATCCACCTCCAGCTTGATGCCCAAGCCATCACACTCACTACAAGAACCAAAAGGAGCATTGAAGGAGAAGAGACGCGGCTCTAACTCTGGAACAGTAAAGCCACAAACTGGACAGGCATAATGCTCAGAGAACAACAACTCAGAGTCGTCCATAGTGTCGATAATGACATAACCTTCTGCAATACGAAGGGCAGCCTCAATGGAATCAAAGAGACGACTACGGATACCCTCCTTGATGACAATACGGTCAACCACGACATCGATATTGTGTTGCTTACTCTTAGACAACTCTGGCACTTCGGTTACATCATAGACTTCACCATCCACACGGACACGAACATACCCATCTTTCTGAACCTTCTCAATAACACTCTTATGTTGGCCTTTTTTCTTGCGGATGACAGGGGCCAAGATCTGCAAGCGCTGGCGTTCAGGCAATTCTAAAACCTTATCCACGATTTGCTCCACAGAAGAAGCCTTGATAGCTCCATGCCCGTTAATACAGTAAGGCGTCCCCACACGTGCGTAGAGGAGACGCAGATAGTCATTGATTTCAGTCGTTGTTCCCACCGTCGAGCGAGGATTTTTACTAGTCGTTTTCTGGTCGATGGAAATAGCGGGGCTGAGACCATCAATAGCATCTACATCAGGCTTCTCCATATTCCCCAAGAATTGACGAGCGTAGGCTGACAAACTCTCCACATAGCGACGTTGACCCTCCGCATAGAGGGTATCAAAGGCCAGACTGGATTTCCCTGAACCTGACAAGCCGGTCACGACAACCAACTTGTCTCGTGGAATTTCCACGTCAATATTTTTTAAATTATGGGCACGCGCCCCATGAATGACAATTTTATCTTGCATCTTTGTTCTTTCTAGTCCATTATTGCTTACCATTATACCAAAAAAAGTGAGATTCTATTACCCAAAAGGCTGAATTTATAGTATAATAGTACGGTGTGAAAAAATCTGAAAAATGAGAAAGGATAAGGGATATGAAACAAGTTTTTCTCTCTACAACAACTGAATTTAAAGAGATCGATACGCTTGAACCGGGTACTTGGATCAATCTCGTCAATCCGACTCAAAATGAATCACTCGAAATCGCTAACGCCTTCGATATTGATATTGCCGACCTTCGTGCACCACTCGATGCGGAAGAAATGTCTCGTATTACCATCGAAGATGAGTATACTTTGATCATCGTGGACGTGCCGGTCACAGAAGAAAGAAATAACCGCACCTACTACGTCACCATCCCGCTTGGTATTATCATCACTGAGGAAACCATTATCACTACTTGTTTGGAACCATTACCGGTCCTCGATGTCTTTATCAACCGTCGCTTGCGTAATTTCTATACCTTCATGCGCTCACGTTTTATCTTCCAGATTCTCTATCGCAATGCAGAACTTTACCTAACAGCCCTTCGTTCGATTGACCGTAAGAGTGAACAAATCGAAAGTCAACTGCATCAATCAACTCGTAATGAAGAATTGATTGAGCTCATGGAATTGGAAAAAACCATCGTCTATTTCAAGGCCTCCCTCAAAACAAATGAGCGCGTGATTAAGAAATTAACCAGCTCAACCAGCAATATCAAGAAATACCTTGAAGACGAAGACCTGCTTGAAGACACCCTGATTGAAACCCAACAGGCCATCGAGATGGCAGACATTTATGGAAACGTCTTGCATTCTATGACAGAGACCTTCGCCTCTATCATTTCCAACAACCAGAACAACATCATGAAAACCTTGGCCCTTGTGACCATCGTCATGTCCATCCCAACCATGGTCTTTTCTGCCTACGGGATGAACTTTAAGGATAATGAAATCCCCCTAAACGGCGAGCCGAATGCCTTCTGGTTAATCGTCTTTATCGCTTTTGCTATGAGTGTCTCGCTCACTCTCTATCTCATCCATAAAAAATGGTTCTAAGAGGAGTTCCTATGTCTCAGATTGATCTACAAAAATTAACCAAGAAAAACCAAGAGTTTGTCCACATCGCTACCCAACAATTCATCAAAGATGGGAAAACAGACGCTGAAATCAAGGCTATTTTTGAGGAAGTTATTCCCCAAATCCTTGAAGAGCAAGCCAAGGGTACGACTGCTCGTTCCCTCTATGGTGCACCCACTCACTGGGCTCATAGCTTCACTGTTAAGGAGCAATATGAAAAAGAGCATCCAAAAGAAAATGATGATCCGAAACTGATGATTATGGACTCAGCTCTTTTCATCACTAGCCTCTTTGCCCTTGTCAGCGCCCTCACAACCTTCTTTGCGGCAGATCAAGCTTTCGGCTATGGATTTGTCACTCTCCTATTAGTTGGACTGGTTGGTGGATTTGCCTTCTACTTGATGTACTACTTTGTTTACCAATACTATGGACCAGATATGGACCGCAGCCAACGTCCACCTTTCTGGAAATCTGTACTGGTTATCCTAGCTTCTATGTTCCTTTGGCTGCTTGTCTTCTTTGCAACAAGCTTCCTACCAGCTAGCCTTAACCCAGTACTTGCTCCATTACCACTAGCTATTATCGGAGCAGCCCTCCTAGCCCTTCGCTTCTATCTCAAGAAACGCTTGAATATCCGTAGCGCAAGTGCAGGACCAACACGTTACTAAGAAAAGGAAAGAGCTATGGCATATAGTCAATCTTTAGCTCAGCAGATTCGAAAAATTCTAGCGCTCAAACTTCCTCCCCAAATTTTCGAAGAAGAGCTAGAAGAAAAGAAGCTGTTTGGTGGCCTGGCCTTTATGATTCGTGGTAAAATGGTCCTTACTGTCAGTTCCAGAAAGGATGAACTGGTTATGGTCAGAATTGGCAAGGAAATGGAGAAGCAAGTTCTACCCCGAACAGGAGCTCATACTACATTGATGAGGGGGCGCCTTTATCATGGGTATATAGACTTAGATATAGAAGGCCAAAAAGAATTGCCTTACTGGATTGATTTGGCTCTCTCCTATAATCAAGAGTTGACCAAGTAACTCATATCTAGCGAGATTACTGATTAGAAAACGAAAAGCAACTGCACCAGCGGTTGCTTTTTCACTTGCTTGCCTACAAGCTTCCCTCTACCCTTTTCCCTATAGTTTTCTCCCATCTTTTATGATAAAATAGGCTCAATCAATTTCTAGGAGGAAGAAATATGGTTTCTACTATTGGTGTTGTTAGTTTATCTAGTGGCATTATCGGAGAGGACTTTGTCAAACACGAAGTGGACTTGGGTGTCCAACGTCTCAAGAACCTGGGACTCAATCCTACCTTTTTGCCTCATTCGCTAAAAGG
>NZ_JAJNSA010000049.1:0-17793 GCF_027497875.1 Streptococcus sp. SM3
GAAGTAACTGAAATTGCATTAGACTTACCAGGAATCAATTTGGAGTTCTAATATGAAATTAGCTGTTATCACAGATTCCTCTGCCTATCTCAGTGCAGAGACCATGCAAAGAGAAGATTTGTATGTCTTGGATATTCCTGTCAATATTGATGGTGAGGAGTATGTCGAAGGCATCAATCTGACTGCTGAGGAATTTTACCAAAAAATGGCTCAGGCTTTTGAATTGCCTAAGACCAGTCAACCAAGTATTGCCAAGTTAGATGAGATTCTAACTTCGCTTAAAGAACAAGGCTATACCCATGCTTTGGGGCTTTTCCTATCTTCTGGAATTTCAGGTTTTTACCAAAATATCCAGTATATGATAGAAGAATATGAAGGCTTAACTATTGCTTTCCCAGACACTTTGATTACAAGTGCTCCTCTGGGGATCATGGTTGAAAGTGTTTTTAAGTGGAAAGACCAGGGCGATGATTTTGCCATCATTCAGGATAAGCTAGCTATTCAGATTAGTCACACATCTGCTTTCATCATGGTGGATGACTTGGACCACTTGGTGAAAGGTGGACGCCTTTCAAATGGTGCTGCTATTTTGGGCAATCTGCTAAGCATTAAGCCAATTCTTTATTTCAACGACCAAGGTGTGATTGAAGTTTACGAAAAAGTTCGTACTGAAAAGAAAGCAACCAAGCGCTTAATTGAGATTATCAAGGAAGCCACAGCTTCAGGCCAATACCGTATCATTGTCATTCACGGAAATGCCCCTGAAAAGGCGGAGGAATTACGTCAGCACTTACTTGAATCTGGAGTAGGTACGGATGTTTCTCTTGCTACATTTGGTAGTGTCATTGGGACACACCTAGGAGCAGGAAGTATTGCTTTAGGTTATATTCCAGTGATTTAGTTGGCGCTTCTAGGCTAGTTAAGAAATCTTGTATCATAGCAATTGAACACGGACTACCTGCCTCTTGAAAAAAGATGCCTGTCTTGGCTTTCATGGAAAGTCAGCGTCATTCCCTATTTTTCAAGGGCAGCTAACGTCCTTTGTATCTTGATAATTGAACACGCCTGGAACCCTGTGTGAAAAAGATAGTTCTTCCAAGGAGTAGATACTCCTTGATTAGAACTCCTATTTTCACTTTGTGTTCTTACAGGCTTTGTATCTTAAATAGGAGTAGAGATGAGTATTCGAGTAATTATTGCTGGTTTTAAGGGAAAGATGGGCCAGGCTGCTTGTCAGATGGTCTTGGCTGATCCAGACTTGGACTTGGTAGCAGTTTTGGATCCTTTTGAGTCTGAATCAGAATGGCAGGGTATTCCTGTTTTCAAGGATAAGGCTGATTTGATTGGTTTTGAAGCGGATGTTTGGGTAGATTTTACAACTCCAGCTGTTGCCTATGAAAACACACGCTTTGCTCTTGAGAATGGCTTTGCTCCAGTTGTTGGAACAACTGGTTTCACGAGTGAAGAAATTGCAGAGCTAAAAGCATTCTCTCGTGCTCAAGATTTGGGTGGCTTGATCGCTCCTAACTTTGCCTTGGGTGCTGTTTTACTCATGCAATTTGCAAGGCAGGCTGCTAAATATTTCCCAAATGTGGAGATTATCGAGCTCCATCATGACAAGAAAAAGGATGCTCCGAGTGGAACAGCTATTAAAACGGCTGAGTTAATGGCAGAAGTTCGAGAGTCTATTCAACAAGGTGCGCCTGATGAGGAAGAATTGATTGCAGGTGCCCGTGGTGCTGATTTTGATGGCATGCGGATCCACTCAGTACGTTTGCCAGGCTTGGTAGCCCATCAGGAAGTCATCTTTGGCAATCAAGGAGAAGGATTGACCCTCCGTCATGACTCCTATGATCGCAGCTCCTTCATGACAGGGGTGAATTTGGGAATTAAAGAAGTTGTCAAGCGTCATGAGCTTGTCTATGGATTAGAACACTTATTATGAGATTAACGCAAATGCCTTCTGAATTTCAGAAGGCTTTACCAGTATTAGAAAAAATTAAAGAAGCAGGTTTTGAGGCCTATTTTGTTGGAGGTTCTGTTCGAGATGCCCTCCTCAATCGTCCCATCCATGATGTGGATATTGCGACGTCTTCTTATCCAGAAGAAACCAAGCAGATTTTTCCGCGAACAGCCGATATCGGAATCGAGCATGGAACTGTCTTGGTCTTAGATGGGGATGAGGAGTATGAGGTAACCACCTTTCGGACAGAGGATGTCTATGTGGACTATCGTAGACCTAGTGCGGTTTCTTTTGTTCGCTCGCTAGAAGAAGACCTCAAGCGCCGTGATTTTACAGTCAATGCCTTTGCCTTGAACGAGACAGGGGAAATCATTGACTTGTTCCATGGTTTAGAAGATTTGGAAAAGCAAGTCTTACGAGCAGTTGGAGTGGCTAGTGAGCGTTTCAACGAAGATGCTTTGCGGATTATGCGTGGTTTTCGTTTTCAGGCTAGTCTTGGCTTTGAGCTTGAGTCAGAAACATTTAAAGCTATGAAGACTTTGACGCCACTTTTGGAGAAAATTTCTGTGGAGCGTACCTTCGTTGAGTTTGATAAACTCTTGCTGGCTCCATTTTGGAGAAGGGGCTTGGCTTCCATGATTGAGAGTCAAGCTTATGACTATCTCCCTGATATGGCAGCTAGCCAGGACAAGCTCAATAGACTGTTTGATTTGGAGACTGATTTCACCTTTAAATCCTCTGAACAAGCCTGGGCGGCTCTACTGTGGGCTTTAGAGATTGAAAATGCGCAGCCATTTTTGAAGGCATGGAAGACCTCACGCCAGTTTGCCAAGCAGGTACAAGATTTGCTGACTATTTTGGCCTTGCGTGAAAAGGGAGAATTGAGCAAGCGCGATTGTTACCGCTTTGACTTGGATTTACTTTTACAGGCTGAAAATCTTCGACGGGCTCAGGGAAAAGAAGTCAACCCACATGTAATCACAGAAACCTACCAGAGTCTGACCATTCATGACAAGAAAGAAATTCAAATCAACGGTGGTATTTTGATCAAGGAATATGGTTATCAGCCGGGACCAGACTTGGGAGATATTTTAACAGAGATTGAATATGCCATTGTCGATGGAGAATTGGAAAATGACCGACAAGCCATCCATGCTTACTTGAGGGAGAAAAAATGAGTGATTTTATCGTTGAAAAACTAAGTAAATCCGTCGGTGACAAGACCGTTTTTAAGGATATTTCCTTTATTATCCATGACCTAGACAGAATTGGTTTGATTGGTGTCAATGGGACTGGCAAGACTACCCTTTTGGATGTACTTTCTGGTGTTTCTGGCTTTGATGGTGACGTCAGTCCCTTTTCGGCTAAGAATGATTATCAGATTGGTTACTTGACTCAGGACCCTGATTTTGATGATAGCAAGACGGTCTTGGATACGGTTCTATCTAGCGACCTCAAAGAGATTCAGCTCATTCGTGAATATGAGTTGATTATGCTCAATTACAGTGAGGACAAGCAGGCTCGTTTGGAACGAGTCATGGCAGAGATGGATTCTCTTCAAGCTTGGGAAATTGAGAGTCAGGTTAAGACCGTTCTTAGCAAGCTGGGGATTCAGGACTTATCGACTCCAGTTGGGGAATTGTCAGGTGGTCTAAGAAGACGGGTCCAGTTGGCGCAAGTCTTACTTGGCAATCACGACCTTTTGCTTTTGGATGAGCCGACCAACCATCTGGATATTGCGACTATTGAGTGGCTGACCCTCTTTTTGAAAAATTCTAAGAAGACCGTCCTTTTTATCACCCACGATCGCTATTTCTTAGATGCACTGTCAACACGGATTTTCGAGTTGGATCGAGCTGGATTGACCGAATATCAAGGTAATTATCAGGACTACGTTCGCCTTAAGGCGGAACAGGATGAGCGTGACGCGGCTCTTCTTCACAAAAAAGAACAACTCTACAAACAAGAATTGGCCTGGATGCGCAGACAACCGCAGGCGCGTGCGACCAAGCAGCAGGCTCGTATCAATCGTTTCCACGACCTGAAAAAGGAAGTTTCAGGCGACGTTGCTGAGACAGACTTGACCATGAACTTTGAAACTAGTCGGATTGGGAAAAAAGTTATCGAGTTTAAGGATGTTTCCTTCGCCTTTGAAAACAAGCCTATTTTGCAAGATTTTAATCTCTTGGTGCAGGCCAAAGACCGTATTGGAATCGTTGGGGACAACGGTGTTGGGAAATCAACTCTCCTTAACTTGATTGCAGGCAGTCTTGAGCCGACAGCAGGTCAAGTTGTAATAGGGGAAACTGTTCGTATCGCCTATTTCTCTCAGCAAATTGAGGGCTTGGATGAAAGCAAGCGAGTTATCAATTACTTGCAGGAAGTGGCAGAAGAGGTCAAGACCAGCGGTGGTTCTACGACTTCCATTGCAGAGCTGCTGGAGCAGTTTCTTTTCCCACGTTCGACACATGGAACCTTGATTGAGAAATTGTCAGGGGGAGAGAAAAAACGTCTTTATCTCCTCAAATTGCTCTTGGAAAAACCAAATGTTCTTCTTTTAGATGAGCCAACCAATGATTTGGATATTGCAACCTTGACAGTTTTGGAGAATTTCTTGCAAGGTTTTGCTGGTCCAGTTTTGACAGTTAGCCATGACCGTTATTTCTTAGATAAGGTAGCGACCAAAATTCTCGCTTTTGAGGATGGCAAGATTCGTCCTTTCTTTGGTCATTATACCGATTATCTTGATGAAAAAGTCTTTGAAACAGAGATAGCCAATCAAGTTCAAAAGGCTGAAAAGGAGAAGGTGGTCAAGGTTCGTGAAGACAAGAAACGCATGACCTATCAAGAAAAGCAAGAGTGGGCAAGAATTGAAGGCGATATTGAAGCCTTGGAAAATCGTATCGCTGCTATTGAAGAGGAGATGCAGGCCAACGGCTCTGACTTTGGCAAACTGGCTACTCTTCAGAAAGAGCTAGATGAGAAAAACGAAGCACTCCTTGAAAAATACGAACGCTATGAGTATCTAAGTGACTTTGATAGCTAGAAGAATAGAAAAATCCCGTCTCATGGACAGGATTTCTCTATTCTTTTTTGGTTTCTTGATGAAAGACATTTTGCCAGGTTTCGTGGCGACGCCAGATACTGGTATGGATGATACCATCTAACTCATAGCTGATGAGTTTGGTCTTTTGACTGATGGAAGTGATTTGAATGTCCTTGATAGCAGAATTCAAGTCTTTTTCGGTCTTATAGGCCTCTTTATCCATTTGCTCTCCGTCTTGGCGAATATAAACAAAATCGTCAGCCAAGAGTTCTTCCAGTTGATTTCCTTGGTCAATCAACTGTTCGCGCATCAGCAATTTTTTATAGACATTGTCTAAAATTTCATCCTCAGGGATAGGTGCTGGCTCGATATGGACATCGGTATCAAAGACTCCAAAACGTTCCTCCAGCATAGATTCGACCTGGTCTGCAATTTCGTGACTTTCATAAACCGACAGGTCAGGATTCATTTCTAGCGTAATATCAAGGTAAATGTTGCTACCGTAGGTGCGCCCTCTTTGGGACTTAACCTTGCTGATTTTGGGAATTTCCATAATGGCTTTTTGATAGTCCTCAAGCAGACGGTCGTCAAAGCCATCTGATAGGCTAAAGGAAGACTCGATGAAGATATCATAGGCAGTCTTCAAGATAAAGAAAGTGATGATGATAGCAACCAGTTTATCCACAATGGGATAATTGAAACTGCTAGCTAGGATGGCAATAGTAGTACCAAGTGAGGTAACAGCGTCAGAAAGATTGTCCTTAGCGGCAGCCTTGAGTGCCTTGGAGTTGGATTTCTTACTGAGACGAGTATTGTAGAGATAGACCATGAACATAATCGCTGCAGAAATGATTCCTAGGGTTGCACCAAGAGGGTCAATGACCGTTTCTTCATGACTCAGAATTTTTTGAATGGTATCCCGAAGTACATCGAAACCGACATAAAACATGATGATGGAAGTGATTAAGCTAGCCAAATCTTCAATCTTCCAGTGGCCAAAACGGTGGTCTCGGTCAGCAGGCTGGCGAGCCATCCGAATCCCAATCAAGAGGGCCACATTTCCAATGATATCCGACACGTTGTTAAAACCATCGGCCACCAAACTGGATGAATGAAGAAGATGACCAGTTGCTAATTTCGCTGCAGACAAGATCAAATAGGTTGAAATACTGATAATGGCCCCACGCTCAGCTAACTTGAGATTTGAGATAGATTGCTTCATTCAACTTCCTTTCTAGTCACATAGCATTCTACCATTATACTGGTTTTCAAGGGAAAATTCAAATAAGGCAGTTTTTACTCTTTGAAAACTTTTCAAAATTTGGTATAATAGAACTACTCAAGGGAGTAGCTGGCAGAAACCTGTGATAGTGTCGTCATTCCGAATTTTATACTGAAAAGTATGCTTTCCGGCACTATCTTAAACAGCGAGACTTGTTATGATTAACAGGTCTCTTTTTGTTTGTCGTGAAAAGATGCGATGAGGGAAAAGAGAGTCTGTTTTGCACACAATGTCAAGGAGGAGACACATGTCAAAAGAACAAAAACGCCAAGCGTTTTACACTCAGAGTCCTGAAGAGGTCTTGAAGGCTGTGGATGCGACCGAGCAAGGTTTGTCATCAAGTGAGGCGGAAAAGCGCCTTACCGAATTTGGCCACAATGAACTCGAAGAAGGCGAGAAACGATCAATCCTGGTCAAATTTATCGAGCAATTTAAGGATTTGATGATTATCATCCTAGTTGCGGCAGCAATCTTGTCAGTTGTGACTTCTGGTGGGGAAGATATCGCAGATGCTATTATCATCCTAGCTGTGGTAATCATCAATGCTGCCTTTGGTGTTTACCAAGAAGGGAAAGCAGAAGAAGCCATCGAAGCTCTCAAATCCATGTCTAGTCCAGCTGCCCGCGTTCTTCGTGATGGGCATATGGCGGAGATTGATTCTAAAGAATTGGTACCAGGTGATATCGTCGCTCTCGAAGCTGGTGATGTAGTACCTGCAGACCTACGTTTGCTAGAAGCTAATTCTCTTAAGATCGAAGAAGCTGCCTTGACAGGTGAGTCTGTGCCAGTCGAAAAAGACTTGACAGTTGAACTTGCTGCAGATGCTGGTATCGGTGATCGTGTCAACATGGCCTTCCAAAACTCAAATGTGACTTATGGTCGTGGTCTTGGTGTTGTTGTCAATACAGGTATGTACACGGAAGTTGGTCATATCGCTGGTATGCTTCAAGATGCGGATGAGACGGATACACCACTCAAACAAAACTTAAACAACCTTTCTAAGGTCTTGACCTATGCTATCTTGGTCATTGCCCTTGTTACTTTTGTAGTGGGTGTATTCATTCAAGGGAAAAATCCACTTGGTGAGTTGATGACCTCTGTTGCCCTTGCCGTTGCAGCTATCCCAGAAGGGCTTCCTGCTATCGTAACTATCGTTCTTGCCCTTGGTACTCAAGTTTTGGCAAAACGTAACTCTATCGTTCGTAAGTTGCCAGCAGTTGAAACACTTGGTTCAACTGAAATCATCGCTTCTGATAAGACTGGTACGCTGACTATGAACAAGATGACAGTCGAAAAAGTCTTCTACGATGCAGTCTTACATGACTCAGCTGATGACATTGAACTAGGTCTTGAAATGCCCCTACTTCGTTCAGTTGTCTTGGCCAATGATACGAAAATTGATGTGGAAGGCAACCTGATTGGTGACCCAACCGAAACAGCCTTTATCCAATATGCCTTGGACAAGGGCTACGATGTTAAAGGTTTCTTAGAGAAATATCCTCGTGTATCTGAATTGCCATTTGACTCTGAACGTAAGCTCATGTCAACAGTTCATCCACTTGCAGATGGACGCTTCCTCGTAGCTGTTAAAGGTGCGCCAGACCAACTTTTGAAACGTTGTGTTCTTCGTGATAAAGCTGGGGATATTGCTCCGATTGATGAGAAGGTTACAAACCTCATTCACACAAATAACTCTGAAATGGCTCATCAAGCCTTGCGTGTCCTTGCAGGAGCTTATAAGATTATCGATAGCATTCCAGAAAATCTCACTTCTGAAGAGCTTGAAAATGATTTAATCTTCACTGGTTTGATTGGGATGATTGACCCTGAACGTCCTGAGGCAGCTGAGGCTGTTCGTGTGGCTAAGGAAGCGGGAATTCGTCCAATCATGATTACGGGTGACCATCAAGACACAGCAGAAGCTATTGCTAAACGTTTGGGAATCATTGAAGCAAACGATACCGAAGGCCACGTTTTAACTGGTGCTGAACTCAATGAATTGTCAGATGAAGACTTTGAAAAAGTAGTTGGTCAATACTCTGTTTATGCCCGTGTATCTCCAGAACACAAGGTTCGTATCGTCAAGGCTTGGCAAAAACAAGGTAAAGTCGTTGCCATGACAGGTGACGGTGTCAACGATGCTCCAGCTCTGAAAACAGCTGATATCGGTATCGGTATGGGAATCACTGGTACAGAGGTTTCTAAGGGTGCATCTGACATGATCCTTGCAGATGATAACTTTGCGACTATTATCGTTGCAGTTGAAGAAGGACGTAAGGTCTTCTCAAACATTCAAAAGACTATTCAGTATTTGCTTTCTGCCAATACTGCTGAAGTATTGACCATCTTCCTATCAACCTTGTTTGGTTGGGACGTCTTGCAACCAGTTCATCTTTTGTGGATTAACTTGGTAACAGATACCTTCCCAGCAATTGCACTAGGTGTTGAACCTGCTGAGCCTGGTGTCATGAACCATAAACCACGTGGACGCAAGGCAAGCTTCTTCTCAGGTGGTGTTTTGAGTTCTATCATCTATCAAGGTGTACTACAAGCAGCTATTGTTATGAGTGTTTATGGTCTTGCCCTTCTTTACCCAGTTCACGTGGGTGACAATCATGCCATTCATGCAGATGCCCTTACTATGGCTTTTGCAACCCTTGGTTTGATTCAGCTCTTCCATGCTTATAATGTCAAGTCTGTATACCAATCCATCTTGACAGTTGGTCCATTCAAGTCTAAGACCTTCAACTGGTCCATCTTGGTATCCTTCATCCTTCTCATGGCAACAATTGTCGTAGAACCGCTTGAAGGAATCTTCCACGTAACCAAACTAGACTTGTCACAATGGGGAATCGTTATGGGCGGAAGCTTC
This sequence comes from Streptococcus sp. SM3, assembly GCF_027497875.1. The sequence continues at coordinate 9,164 of NZ_JAJNSA010000049.1, forward strand.
TCAATGATTATTATTGTCGAAATCGTTAAGTTCATCCAACGTAAACTAGGCTTTGACAAGAATGCAATTTAAAAAAAGTCATCTTCGGATGGCTTTTTGCTACAGTTGAGGGAAAGGGCTTGCAGTTGCTATCTTTTGTGCTATAATTGCTATAATATAGTAAAAAGCAAGAGGAGTGAGCAGAAGTGGAAAAGAAAATTGTGAAGGATATTTTGTTTTTATCTCAGGTATCTCAGCCGGCAAGTCAGGAAGACCTTTATCTTGCCAAAGATTTGCAGGATACACTCTTAGCAAATCGTGAGACCTGCGTTGGTCTGGCTGCCAATATGATTGGGGTGCAGAAGCGCGTGATTATTTTTAATCTGGGCTTGGTTCCTGTGGTCATGTTTAACCCAGTGCTCCTGTCTTTTGAAGGACCTTATGAGACAGAAGAAGGCTGTTTGTCTTTGACAGGTGTGAGACCAACTAAGCGTTATGAAACCATAAGGGTTGCCTATCGTGACAGCAAGTGGCAGGAACAGATCATTACTTTGACAGGTTTCCCAGCCCAGATTTGTCAGCATGAACTGGATCATTTGGAAGGACGAATCATTTAGGAGGAAAGCAAATGAAACGAATAGTCTTTGAACTTATTTTTATCGCAACGACCTGGTATATCTTTTTACCGCCTCTTAACCTGACCAGCTGGGAATTTCTCTTTTTCCTCTGTGGGCATTTGCTGGTTGTGGCAGTCTTATTTGGCTTTGGCAAGGGAATCAATCTGGTCAAAACGGTTCATGTGCGCCATGGCAAGGCGGAAGCTGCCTTAAATCTTGAGGGTTTCAAAATCAATCGGTTAGGGAAAATTCTTTTAGCTTCTATTGGAGGGATTCTTCTCTTGGCAGCTTTGGTTTCCTTGGTAACTTCCAGCATTTTTCAGGCTAAAAATTATGCCAATGTAGTCACGGTTACGGAAAAAGAGTTTACTGAATTTCCTAAGACTGACACCAGTAAGGTTCCTATTCTAGATAGAAGTACTGCTGAGAAAATTGGGGACCGCTACTTGGGTTCCCTAACGGATAAGGTGTCGCAGTATGTAGCGGCAGACACCTATACCCAATTGACGATTGATGGAAAACCTTATCGAGTTACGCCACTAGAATACGCAGATCCTATCAAGTGGTTTAACAATCAGGCCAAGGGAATCGGCGAATATATCAAGGTGGACATGGTAACTGGAAATGCCGATTTGGTGGACTTGAAGACACCAATCAAGTATTCTGACTCGGAGTATTTTAACCGCGATGTCAAGCGTCACCTCCGCTTGAAGTACCCAACTAAAATCTTCAAGACTCCATCTTTTGAGGTGGACGATGAGGGCAATCCTTTCTATGTAGCAACGGTTTACCAAAAGCAATTTGGCTTAGCAGTTCCTCGTCCTGTTTCAGTCATTATCTTGGATGCTACAAATGGAGAAACCAAGGAATACAGCTTGTCAGATGTTCCAGAATGGGTAGACAGGGTCTATCCAGCTGAGGAAACCATCGAGCAAATCAACTATAACGGCAAGTACAAGGACGGTTTCTGGAATGCTATGATTTCCAAGAAAAACGTGACCCAGACTACAAAGGGCTATAATTACTTGTCTATCGGTAATGACATCTACCTCTACACAGGTGTGACATCGGCCAATGCAGATGAAAGTAATCTTGGTTTTATCCTAGAAAATATGCGAACAGGAGAAATCACTAAGTACAGCTTGGCTTCTGCGACAGAAGAATCAGCCCGTGAATCAGCCGAAGGTGCTGTTCAGGAGAAATCCTACAAGGCAACCTTCCCAATCCTCATCAACCTCAATGACAAGCCTCTCTACATCATGGGTTTGAAGGACAATGCAGGCTTGGTCAAAGAGTACGCTTTGGTAGACGCAGTCGAGTACCAAAATGTTATCGTAGCAACGACAGTGGAAGAGCTGCTCAGCAAGTACGCCAATAAAAACGACCTTGAATTTGACAATGCAACCACAGAAAGCATCAAGGGGGTGGTAGCAGACCTCAAATCAGCTGTTATCAAGGGCGATACTGTCTACTTCTTTAAAGTTGATGGCAAGATATACAAGGTCAAGGCCTCTGTATCTGATGACCTTCCTTACCTTGAAAATGGTAAAATCTTCGAAGGTCAAGTAGGAAAAGATAATTATCTCAAGACCTTTAAAGTGCAGTAAAGACAGCTTTATTTAGAAGGTATAAATTATAATAAGGGAATTTAAAGACTAATGGAGGACAAACAAATGGGTTTTTATGTGATGGTTGCTTCAATGTTACTCGGACTATTCGCTTTGAAGATAGGTTTTTCTCATTTCAAGGAGAAAAAAGATAAATTCTTATCTATCTTAACAAGCTTAGCTGGCCTAGCCCTTGTTCTCGTGGCTGTCTGGTTAGGATGGCCAAAATAAATAGAGAAGCCTCGGTTAAACCGAGGTTTTTCATACTCTTCGAAAATCAAATTCAAACCACGTCAGCTTCACCTTGCCGTACTCAAGTACAGCCTGCGGCTAGCTTCCTAGTTTTCTCTTTGATTTTCATTGAGTATCAGATGAATTTCTTGGTTGTGGCTAAAAAATATGCTACACTACTAATATGAAAATTTTAATCCCAACAGCAAAAGAAATGAACACAGATTTGCTAAGTATCGAGGCAAATCCTTTAAAACCAGAAAGTCAGGCTGTGCTGGATGCCTTGGCTCTCTATTCTGCTAGTCAATTGGAGAGTTTTTACAAGGTATCAGCTGAGAAGGCTGCGGAAGAATTTCAAAATATTCAGGCTTTGAAAAGGCAAAGAGCTCAACGCTACCCAGCTCTGAAACTTTTTGATGGGCTTATGTATCGCCATATCAAGCGAGATAAATTGACCGAGGCAGAACAAGCCTATCTTGAAAATCATGTCTTCATTACCTCGGCTTTGTACGGTGTTGTTCCAGCCTTGTCACCTATGGCCCCTCACCGTTTGGACTTTTTGATGAAGTTAAAAGTTGCTGGTAAGACTTTGAAGAGCCATTGGAAGTCAGCCTACGATGAAGCTGTGAAGAAGGAAGACCTAATTTTCTCCCTCTTGTCATCCGAGTTTGAGACAGTATTTTCTAAGGAAATCAGAGAAAAAATGGTAACCTTCAAATTCATGGAGGACAAGGGTGGTCAGCTGAAGATTCATTCAACTATTTCAAAGAAAGCGCGTGGTGCCTTCTTGACAGCTCTGATAGAAAATCAAGTACAGACGGTGGAGGAAGCACGTCGCTTAAGTTTTGCAGGATTTACCTACCGAGAAGATTTGTCCCAGCCACAGGAATTGGTTTTTGTAAAGGAAGTATAGAAAATAGATAAAAGAGAAAGTCAGCAGTATTATGCTGACTTTTCTAGTTTATAAAGTATTGGATATATGAATCTCATTTGATAAACAGTTAAGATGATTAACCAAACTCATGATTGACAGATGATTTCGACAAATAAACTTCTTGGTAATTCCTGGAATATAGAAATTAGACACAATGATATCGTAGTCTGTCTGATTTAAAATCTCAGGGCTTGTTTCCAATTCATCCCAAATATCAAAGCTGAATCGATTGTTACAATAGTATGTAAGCATATCCTTTAAAGTAAGTGATAGGGCGTGGTCAAAGTTACTGATAATCAAAACCTTGATAGGTGGTCGATTTTCTAACAACTGGGTAGAGAGGTTTTCAGCATGGGTTAAGATGGTGTACATCAAGTGTTCCAACTGTTCGGGATGGTCATGCTGTCCAATTGCTTGACGGTATTGAGCCAGTTCTTGACGCGCACTCCCCATAAAGTCTGGGAAGTAAACTTCGAAATTTTTAATCGTCAATGCTTTTTGTTCAAATAAGATTGGGGTAGAAAAGATTTCCTGTCTTTCAAAGAAAGCAGTGTTGTGTAAATGCCAAATCAGCTCATCGTGGTTGGTAAAGGTAATCTTATATTGTTTTGATAGGCGTTCTAATATTTGACTAAGTAATTGGTAAGAGTATCTTGCTTCACTGTTTTCTTCTAATGAATTAAAGAACCCTTGAGGATCTAAGAAAAGATTGTTTTGAAGAAAGGAAATAAAAATTTGTGCGATGATATCTGGAGTGATTTCCAGTCCCAGTTTTTCAGAAAAATGGACAAGTATCTCCTCAAAATTTGGAACACTTGCTAAAATAGGATAGTATTCATCAAAGAAATGATTTGGTAAGTCGATGAAATGACCATTTTTGATGCGGTAAATACTGATAGCTACCATCAGTTTGTACATTCTATAAATTGGAAATCGCATTGGATAATTCGTAATTTTATAGAAGAAGTCAACAAACTCTGTTAAATCTTCCTCAGGAAGGTCAGGAAAAGGCCAATCTAAGAAATAATAGCGCTCAGAAAAGTATTGGGCAAAAAAGTAACGAATATCGATCTCATTTCCACGTATCTCGGATGGAGTAAAAGATAATTCAATTTGAAACTGAGATGAAAGAGTCTTTGTAATATTTCTGCCCACTCGATAGAGGTTGGCAGTACTAGAGTGAAGATTTTCTATTGTTCGATAAATAGGTTGCCCCTCATTGAAGAACAGATACTCTAGTAATTGAAAAGATTGAGAATTGGCAAGAAAATATTGATATATATCTTCTAAGCTAGTCTGCATATTTAAGTCTATCATAATTCCATTAATGGAAGATTGGATATCGATAGTTGGAAAGGCGGCACGCAATTCATTTAAATCACTTTTTAGAATTCGTTCTGTACATGCTAACTTTTCGGCAAGTTCATGTAATTTCAACCAATCGCGATGTTGAATTAGGGTTTCCATTAAACGTAATTGTCGCTGGTCTTTCGTAGATAAAAGGTTACGCATATATATATTCCTCCTCAAGTTATTATATCACATTTTTGTTTTAATATAACAAAAAAACTAGAATCAAAATAATGTTCTGATAATTCGAAAAAATAGAATATAATAAAGGGCTTTCATGGACAGAAATACGATATAGTAATTCCTTGGATAATATTGATTTATATATCAAATAGTTGTAAAGTGGGAATTATAAAATATTATCTAGGAGTTCAAAATGAAACATTCACATAAGAAATCATTTGACTGGTATAGCATGCAACAACGATACTCTATTCGTAAGTATCACTTTGGTGCGGCTAGTGTCTTGCTCGGGACAGCCTTAGTCTTGGGAACTGCTGCCAATGCGCAATCAGTACAAGCAGAGGAACAACATCCTGAGACAACTAATAGTGTCTCTGTTGATAAGGTAGATGAAGCTACTAAACCAGCAGAAGTTTCTACACCTAAAAAAGAAACAACTTATGCAGCTCCAACTGTTGCTAACCCAGTAGAAACGACTCCAGCTAAATCTGATGAAGCTAAAGCGCCAGCAGAAAAAGTTGAAGAAGTAAAAGATAAAAAAGAAGAAGTAACGCATCAAGATGCTGTTGACAAGTCAAAATTGTTAACAGCTCTTTCGCGTGCTAAAAAACTTGAGAGTAAGTTATATACAGAAGCAAGTGTAGCAAACTTGCAAGCAAGTATCCAAGCTGGTCAAAGCTTGCTTGGAAAAGCAGATGCAACTGAAGCTGAAGTAACAGCAGCAGAGTCATCTATTCAATCGGCTATTATTGGTCTAGAACTTCGTTCTAACTCTGATAAAGGAACAGTATCAGAAACTCCAGTAGTGAAGAAAGCTGACACAGCAGAAGCAAAAGAAGAAGCTAAACCAGCTGCAACAACTGATCGTTCAGCTGTTGATAGTACTGTTTTGCCAACTAGCACACCTGCTAAAGTAGAATCTACGTCAAGACCTGCATCTACTAATGAACTTTTGAAACCAGCTCTTAGCCTTTCTGATGCTCGCCAAAATCCAGCTATCCGTAAGGAAGACTTGGATAAAGGGCATAGTGGCTTTAGAGCGGCTAGCAATCCAGCCAATCCAATTGTATCAGGTTCTGGAAATACAGTTGCATTTGCAGATATTAGTCAAGGTGGTCGTAGTTATAGTTTCCGTGGCTACGGAAACTCACGTGGTGGTAATTCAATTCATTACGATGTAACAACAGTACGTCAAGGTAATAGATTGAATTTCACAATTAAGTACTCTGGTCCAGGTGAATTTGTTAATAATAACTTTATCTTGGACAAAGGGGATGGATTTGGAAATCCTTCAAATGCAACCATCACAACTCCAAGATTAAGAGAGCAATCAAAACCTATTAGCCAGGGTGCCAACTTCGTATCTCACTCAGGATACAGTATGACCTCTGCTACTTCAACAAATATGGAACAAACAATCAGATTTAGTTTGCCTATCATTAATCCAAATGGTGATTTGTCTGTGCGTTTGAAACCAGTTACTTTTAACGTGGACCAAGGTGGTGGTGGTGCCGCTACTAGCAATGACCCGTACAGTAACTCTAATTATTATTATAGAGCAAACCCACTATACTTGGATGCAAATCCAAATGGTGGTACTAGTAACAAGACTGTTACAGAAGAACTTGAATTCCAAACTATCTATCTTCCAACTAGTAAATTGCCAGAAGGTGAGACTAGATTAGTTAGAGAAGGTGAAAAAGGACAACGTCAAATTACCTATAAAGTTCATCGATTAGGTAATGAAACAATCCTAGGCTTGCCAATTAGTAATAGAGTTACTAAAGAAGCTAAACCACGTATTGTTCAAATCGGTGTCGCTAAAGAATTCATTGAAACTGTAAAACCACGTGTTGATCAAAATAAAATCGGTGATACCAATAACCTCACTTTCTATCTTGATAATGATGGTAACGGTGTTTACACTGAAGGTGTAGACGAACTTGTTCAAAGAATTGCTATTAAAGATGGTGCTAAAGGTGAAAAAGGAGACCAAGGTGAACGCGGTCTCACTGGGGCACAAGGTGCTAAAGGTGAAAAAGGAGACCAAGGTGAACGCGGTCTAACTGGAGCACAAGGTGCTAAAGGTGAAAAAGGGGACCGAGGCGAACGCGGTCTAACTGGAGCACAAGGTGCTAAAGGTGAAAAAGGGGACCGAGGCGAACGCGGTCTAACTGGAGCACAAGGTGCTAAAGGTGAAAAAGGAGACCAAGGTGAACGTGGTCTAACCGGAGCACAAGGTGCTAAAGGTGAAAAAGGAGATCGAGGCGAACGTGGTCTGACTGGAGCACAAGGTGCCAAAGGTGAAAAAGGAGACCAAGGTGAACGCGGTCTGACTGGAGCACAAGGTGCCAAAGGTGAAAAAGGAGACCAAGGTGAACGCGGTCTGACTGGAGCACAAGGTGCTAAAGGTGAAAAAGGAGATCGAGGCGAACGCGGTCTGACTGGAGCACAAGGTGCCAAAGGTGAAAAAGGAGACCAAGGTGAACGCGGTCTGACTGGAGCACAAGGTGCTAAAGGTGAAAAAGGAGATCGAGGCGAACGCGGTCTAACCGGAGCACAAGGTGCTAAAGGTGAAAAAGGAGACCGAGGTGAACGTGGTCTGACTGGAGCACAAGGTGCTAAAGGTGAAAAAGGAGACCAAGGTCAGGCAGGTCGTGACGGTGTAACTCCAACCGTAACCGTTAAAGATAATAAAGATGACGGCACTCATACTATCACGATTAACGACGGTAGAGGTAATGTTACAAATACTGTTGTAAGAGATGGTTTCGATGGAGCAAGCCCATTAGTTGCGACTCAACGAAATGAAGCTGATAAAACAACAACTGTTATCTTCTATTATGATCAAAATGACAACAACGAATTTGATGCAGGAGATACAAAACTAAAAGAAGTTGTCATTGCAGATGGTGCCAAAGGTGAAAAAGGAGACCAAGGTGAACGTGGATTAACTGGTGCACAAGGTGCTAAAGGTGATCGTGGCGAACGTGGTGAAACAGGGGCAGCAGGACGTGATGGTAAAACGCCAGTAATTACTACAGCTCGTGGTAAAGATGGTCATAGTACTGACATTACATTTACAATTCCTGGAGAAGAGCCTGTTGTAGCTAACATTAAAGATGGTAAAGATGGACGTACACCAACCATCGACTTAAATGCCTTAGCTGAAGCAGCAGCAAGATTAAACAATCAAAGAAGCGGAAGAGTAAGAAGAGCTTTAGCAGACGCCCCATCTACAGCACCAGCAGAAAAACCAAGAGAAGGTACTCTTATTACAGCGTACTTTGATAACAATGGTAATGGTCGGTACGATGAAGGTATAGATGACTTAATTGCTAAACAACCAATTTATAATGGTACAGACGGTGCCAATGGTGCAGCAGGTGCAGCCGGACGTAATGGTGCTGAATTATTAAGTGGACCTAAAGCACCAACAGCAGATGATGGTAAAGATGGCGACACTTATATCGATGCAACTACAGGTGATGTTTATAAGAAAGAAAACGGAACTTGGGATAAGATTGGTAACATTCGTGGACCTCAAGGTCTAAAAGGTGAAGCCGGAGTTGCAGGACCACAAGGACCACAAGGGCTACAAGGACCTAAGGGTGACCAGGGTGCTCAAGGTCTTCAAGGACGTGATGGTCAAGACGGAGCACAAGGTTTACCAGGACGCGACGGACGAGATGGCGCAGCAGGTCGTGACGGACGTGATGGACGCGACGG
>NZ_JAJNSA010000050.1:0-17532 GCF_027497875.1 Streptococcus sp. SM3
TGGTAAGGTTCTTCGCGTTGCTTCGAATTAAACCACATGCTCCACCGCTTGTGCGGGCCCCCGTCAATTCCTTTGAGTTTCAACCTTGCGGTCGTACTCCCCAGGCGGAGTGCTTAATGCGTTAGCTGCGGCACTGAGTCCCGGAAAGGACCCAACACCTAGCACTCATCGTTTACGGCGTGGACTACCAGGGTATCTAATCCTGTTTGCTCCCCACGCTTTCGAGCCTCAGCGTCAGTTACAGACCAGAGAGCCGCTTTCGCCACCGGTGTTCCTCCATATATCTACGCATTTCACCGCTACACATGGAATTCCACTCTCCCCTTCTGCACTCAAGTTAAACAGTTTCCAAAGCGTACTATGGTTAAGCCACAGCCTTTAACTTCAGACTTATCTAACCGCCTGCGCTCGCTTTACGCCCAATAAATCCGGATAACGCTCGGGACCTACGTATTACCGCGGCTGCTGGCACGTAGTTAGCCGTCCCTTTCTGGTAAGTTACCGTCACAGTGTGAACTTTCCACTCTCACACTCGTTCTTCTCTTACAACAGAGCTTTACGATCCGAAAACCTTCTTCACTCACGCGGCGTTGCTCGGTCAGGGTTGCCCCCATTGCCGAAGATTCCCTACTGCTGCCTCCCGTAGGAGTCTGGGCCGTGTCTCAGTCCCAGTGTGGCCGATCACCCTCTCAGGTCGGCTATGTATCGTCGCCTTGGTGAGCCGTTACCTCACCAACTAGCTAATACAACGCAGGTCCATCTCTTAGTGATGCATTTGCACCTTTCAAATCAATATCATGCGATATCGACTTTTATGCGGTATTAGCTATCGTTTCCAATAGTTATCCCCCGCTAAGAGGCAGGTTACCTACGCGTTACTCACCCGTTCGCAACTCATCCGCTCGGTGCAAGCACCAAGCTTCAGCGTTCTACTTGCATGTATTAGGCACGCCGCCAGCGTTCATCCTGAGCCAGGATCAAACTCTCATTAAAATAATTGTTTGTCTTAAACTCATTCTGTCACTGACAGATTTATTGTTTTTTTATTGTTCAGTTACTATAACCTTAGTTATAGCGCCCTGCACATTGGTTCGTCTTGTTCAGTTTTCAAAGGTCTTTGTCGCTCTCGCGCGACAACTATATTAGTATATCATGACCTCTCCTTACTGTCAACACTTTTTCTCAAAAAAATTTATTTTTTTGAAAGTTTTTTTGAAATAAAAAAATAGAGAGGGAATCCTCTCTATTTATATTCTTGTCTGTATTTGTTTTCTTCAGCTTTGTTAGCCCATACATAATGACCTGGTTTAATTTCAACCATTTGTGGTTTATCTTCAGAGTAATCATGTTGTTCTGGATCGTAGATTTTTAGAACTTTTTTACGTTCTAGAATTGGATCTGGAATTGGGACTGCTGAAAGTAGGGATTGGGTGTATGGATGGATTGGGTGATTAAATAGCTCTTCAGTTTCTGCTACTTCTACAATAACCCCTTTATAGATAACTGCAATACGGTCAGAAATGAAGCGCACAACTGACAAGTCATGGGCGATAAAGAGATAGGTCAAGCCTAATTCTCTTTGGAATTTTTTCAAAAGGTTCAAGACCTGTGCACGTACTGAAACGTCAAGGGCTGAGATTGGTTCATCCGCAATGACAAATTCTGGTTCCATGACAAGAGCACGGGCAATACCGATCCGTTGACGTTGACCACCTGAGAATTCGTGAGGATAACGTGTCAAATGTTCTGCTAGAAGCCCAACTTCATGCATAATATTTTTTACTTTTTCCTGACGTTCTTCTTCGCTGTTAAACAAATGGTGGTTGATCAAACCTTCGGAGATAATATAATCAACTGTAGCACGTTCATTCAAACTTGCTGCTGGGTCTTGGAAGATCATTTGAATTTTACGGATCAACTCTGATTTTTCACTATGAGAGTTTTTTCCGTTGATCTTGCGACCGTCATAAATAATTTCTCCAGCACTTGTATCATTCAGACCGATGATCGCACGTCCAATTGTTGTCTTCCCACTTCCTGATTCACCAACAAGAGAGAAAGTTTCTCCCTTATTAATGAAAAAGTTGGCGTTCTTTACAGCAACGAATTTTTTACTTCCTTCACCGAAGGAAATTTCTAAATCTTTAATTTCAACTAATTTTTCAGTCATTTCCTTCCTCCTATTCTGTAATGTGAGTGAAGCCCATTTTTGAGCCAATCTTTTCGTGAAGGTTTTCGATTACTTCTGGTTTATGAACTGTTGGTGCATCTGGATGGAGCAACCATGTCTTAGCCCAGTGAGTATCGGTTACTTTGAAAGCAGGTGCCTCTTCTTCAAAATCAATCTGCATCGCATAGTCTGAACGAAGTGCAAAAGCATCTCCTTTAATCGGAGCATACAATGAAGGCGGAGTTCCTGGAATAGAGTAAAGATCACCATCTGAGGTTGACAATTGAGGCAAGCTTGAAAGCAAGCTCCATGTGTAGGGATGTTTTGGATCGTAGAAAATTTCTTCTACTTTACCAAACTCAACAATTTCTCCAGCATACATAACGGCTACTTTATCTGCAATACTTGCAACCACACCTAAGTCGTGGGTGATAAAGATAACTGTAAATTGGTATTCTTTTTGAAGGGATTTCAACAAATCAATGATTTGCGCTTGAATGGTTACGTCAAGGGCTGTTGTTGGTTCGTCACAGATTAAAATATCTGGACGGCAGGCCAAGGCGATGGCAATAACGATCCGTTGACGCATCCCACCTGAATATTGGAATGGATACTCATCAAAACGACGTTCAGCATCTGGAATTCCAACTTTCTCCATATAGTCCAAAGCCATTTCTTTGGCTTCTTTAGCTGTTTTCCCTTGGTGTTTGATAATGACTTCTGTAATTTGTGAACCAATTGTGTTGATTGGGTCCAAACTTGTCATTGGGTCTTGGAAAATTGTAGCGATCTTAGATCCACGAATATTTTCCCAATCTTTATTCGATTTCAAATCTGTCAATTCTTGACCACGGTATTTAATCGAACCTTGAGCAATACGGCCGTTATCTTCTAACATTCCGGTGAACGTTTTTGTCAAAACTGATTTCCCTGAACCTGACTCACCAACTAAGGCAAGAACTTCACCTTCTTCTAGCTCAAGCGATACGCCACGAATAGCTGTCAATACGCGATCGCGCACGTCAAATTCCACTACGATATCTTGAGCAGATAAAATAATATTGTTATTTGATGTCATATCTACTCCTCCTATCTATGTGTACGTGGGTCGCTGGCATCGGCCAAGTTTTGTCCGACGATAAAGAATGACAAGGATACTAAAATCAAAACGGTAAGCGGAATCCAGAATAGGTAGGCATTTGTAGTTACGTTTTGAGAATAGTCAGAAATCAACCGTCCCAAACTTGGAACTGTAATTGGAAGACCAAGTCCGAAGAAGGAAAGGAAAGCTTCGTAAGAAATAAAACTTGGTAACATTTGTGATGTTTGGGTCACGATTACAGATACCAATTGAGGTAAAATATTTTTCGTAACAATTTTCAAAGTTGGCGTTCCTAATGTTCGACTGGCCAAGTTGTACTCCAAATCACGGTAACGCATGATTTGAACACGAATCATGTAGGCAATTCCGATCCATCCTGTTAAGGACATGGCAAGAATCAAGTTCCAGAAACCAGATCCCATTGAGTAAGTCAAGACGATAACGATCAACATAAATGGAATGTTTGAAATAACGTTATAAACTTCCATCATGATACGGTCGATGGATTTTGAGATTCCCCAAATTCCACCAACGATGACTCCGACCACCACGTTAATAACAGTTGCGATAAAGGAAATGATAATAGAATTTCGAGCACCAAACCAAACTCCATCAAAGAGGGATTTACCGTTGTTATCTGTACCAAATAGTGCTTTCCCACTTGGTGGATTCAAACGAGCAGTAAAGTCATTGACCTTACTAACATCATTGTAATCAAAATTTGAAAACATAGGGTAGATAAAACTCATCAAGAGAATCCCAATCAAAACAGCAAGCATAATGATCGTGGTTCTTTTCTTAAAGAATTGTCTGAATACAGATTTCCAGTATGAATATGCTGGAGCATCGATTACTTCAGAGGCAAAGTCATCGCGTTTTACAAACTGAAATTTATTTTTATCGATTGTAGCCATTATTTGCCTCCTTTCGTATTCGTTAATTTAATCCGTGGGTCAAGTACCGTCATCAAGATATCACCTAACATGGCAGCAAAGATACCAAGCGATGTGAAGATGAAGACAAGTCCGATAACCATGGTGTTGTTTGATGCTTTAATAGAGTCAATCAACATTTTACCCATACCTGGGAAAGCGAAGACTGTTTCAGTAAGTGTCGCACCTGAGATAACTCCAATAATAGATGTCGGGATACCAGATACCAATGGAACCATCGCATTTTTGAAGATGTGTTTTTTTGAAATCTCACGTTCTGATAATCCTTTTGAACGAGCAAAACGGACGAAATCTTGTGAATGGATATCAATCATGTAACGACGAATCCAAACGGCGTTAAATGGTGCACTCAATAAACCAAGAATCAGGGACGGCAATACATATGAACGCCAATCCTGTGCTCCAAGAACTGGGAATGAGTCTGGAAGCCCAAAGAATGAACCTGCTAAACGGACAATGTAGACCGAAGCAATGGTTGGGAGAGACATCATAAATGTCAAAGCAGCTGTTGAGATGCTATCAAACCATGAGTTCTTGAACAGAGCCATGTAAGATCCTAATGGGATCGCAATCAAATAAGAAATTGCAATACCAATCAAACCAATGATTGAAGAAGATGCAATCATGGATGGATTCTCATAGTTGCTCAAAGTTGCTGTATACGCATCCCCTTTACCAAATCGACTGATATCTTGTGAATCTGCCTTACTTGGTGATTTGTAGGTACGTGAGTAGATATCAATTGATGATGTTTTCTTACCTGTTGGGAAGTTCACTTCACTCTTCTTAGTCGTTCCTTGTCCTTGGGTAATAACTTGAAGAACTGGGGTATTTGAATATGTTGGATATGAATTTCCTAGGTTTAAGGTCACAAAGTTTTGGTGTACATATGGGAATTGACCGTTGAAGTACAAAAGATATTTATGTTTCGTTCCAGAACCCACTACAGACCATCCAATAGACGGATCATTTTCAATGCGGATATAGCGTTTGAGGTTTGGATTTGAAGCATCTTTCACCCAACCTGGATGATCAAATTGAATCAAATTCGCATAGAAGCTGACGACACGTTCAAAAACTGGAATTTCACGCACTGCATAGAAAGACTTACTTTCTGGGAAACGTTTCAACTGCCAACCATGACCTAATTTGTTAATGTATTCTTTATAGATCTTTTCATTAGCAGTAGTCGCATCAACTGTTACAGAAGAATCTTCTTTACTTGCTTTTTGTTGCAAGCTCTTTGAATCCATGTATTCCAAATAACCCATGCGATCATAGACTGTATTTTCGTAGTTGATCTTCGAATCTTTTGTCTTCGCTACTTTATTGTAGTTAGGGTCATTTTTAAAGATGAGATTTCTCGGTGTTAGCGTATAGATAATCATGTAGGTTAATGTCGTGACGAGAAAGATCGACACTAACGAACGCAAAATACGCATAAAAACATATTTTTTCATATTTCATTCCTTTAATGTCCAAAAGAACTTTCTCCCCTAGAAGAGAAAGTTCTAATGAAAAGCAATAATTTAATTATTTAACGTGTTTTTCAAGATCTTGTTGAGCTTTTTTGTTTGACTCAGCTTTTTCTTTTTGCCATTTTTCACGTGCTTGTTCGTATTGTTTCTTAGTAACAGGTTCATCCTGAACTTCTACATATTTGAAGTAAGCTGATCCTTTGTTACCTGTTTGAGCTGATGGGCCAGAGAATGGAACCACTTTAGAAACAACTGTTGCTGCGCCTGTGCTTGACATTGTTGGGATTACCAAGGCACTGTCACTCAACCAAGCTTGAGCAGCAGCATATTTTTCGTAACGTTTAGCTACATCAAGTGATTCGCTATTAGCATCTGCAAGAAGTTTCGCATACTCATCCAAGCCAACTGCTTTGGCTGAAGCATTATCTACACCACCTGCAAAACCAAGGTAGACTTTTGTTTGGTCTTCTGATGATGGTTGAAGAGTATCAAGGTAAGTTGATGGATCATCGTAGTCTGGGTTCCATCCGACCAATCCTTGAAGATCCCAATCTGCATCTGCAGCTGATGGAACATTCAATGTGATGTTCAACACCTCGTCTTGGTCCATCATTTGAAGGTCAAGGACAACATTGTCTTTACCAAGAGTATCTTCCACTGTTTGTTTCAATGATTGCATCCGTGAAACAAAGTTTGTAGAGTTTTGTGCTACTGGTACGTCAATATGAATTGGGAATTGAACGCCATCTTTTTGAAGTTCAGCTTTTGCTTTTTCAAGTTGTGCTTTTGCTTTGTCTTTGTTGTAAAGACCGTCTTGACCATCTGCAAGGTTGACACCTTTCCATTGATCACCATATGTACTCAATTTATCTGCAACCACATCTCCAAAGTCTTTTCCATTCACTTGCACAAAGGCTGGAGCTGTGTAGGTATTACGGATAGCTGGTTTAGCAAATGCTTTACTATTTACTTGCGCTGAGTAGTTTTCACGGTTCAAGGCAAAAGTGATAGCTTGACGGAAATCTTTGTTCAAGATTGCTTTCTTAGTTGCAGTCTTTTCAGCATCTGATTTCTTAGCAGTGTGTTTGTATGATTGACGGTCAATGTTGAAACCAAGAACCGCTACCCCTGAACCAGCCGGTGTATTATAGATGTTGTCTTTGTATTTTTTAGATACAGTTGCAAAGTTTGAACTTGCCGGGAAAAGACGAGCAGCTGTATAAGCACCATCAGAGAAACCACGCGCCAATGAATCTTGGTCTGATCCATCATAATAAGTGAGTTTCACTTCTTTAAGGTGAACGTTTTTCTTATCCCAGTAGTTGTCATTCTTTTCAAATACAACAGATGATTTTGATGTAATAGATTTAAGAAGGAAAGGTCCGTTTGCAAGGATTGATTTCACATCGTTTGGTTGACCAAAATCATCTCCCTTACTCTTCAAGAACTCTGTGCTAATTGGGAACAAGATTCCGTTTGTTGTTTTAGAGTTCCAGAAGGTTTCAGGTTTGTTCAATGTATATTGAAGTGTGTAATCATCAACAGCTTTGACACCAACTTGGCTAAAGTCTGTAGTTTTTCCTTGTACATAATCATCCAAGCCTTTGACAGAACCTTGAACAAGTGAAAGGGTTTCAGATTTTTTATCAGCAGCGTGTTTCAAACCAGTTACGAAGTCTTTGGCAGTCACTTCACCATGTTCTTCACCATCTGCATCGTACCATTTAACACCCTTACGAATCTTGTAGGTATAAGTCAAACCATCTTTTGAAACAGACCAATCTTCTGCAAGTGATGGCACAAGATTTCCATACTTGTCATTTGCCATCAAACCATCTACGACATTTGTAGTGATATCATGTGTAGCAGCTTTAGAAGATACAGTGTAGTCCAAAGTTTGAGGATCATCTGTGTAGACATAACCATAGTTTTTGTCTTCACCTGAGCTTGCTTTACTAGTATTTGAACCAGAACATGCAGCCAACAATCCAGCTGCAAGGAGTGTTACTCCGGCAACTGCGAATACTTTACCTTTTTTCATAGGAATTCTCCAATAGTTTTTTTAGATTTGTTTAAGATTATATCACAACTAAAAAAAAAAGTAAACTAAATTTTCTGAATATTCGCTTCAACACCATCCAAAAGCCTTGCTATGACTGATTTTTTAGCCTAATTGATGATTTTACGATTTTCCATTAATCATTTGTATGATACAATAGAGAGGACTAAGCAACGAGGAAACAACTGTGAAAAAATTCTTTCTTTCTTTTTTAACCTTCATCCTGCTGTTATGCAGTTTACCTTATCAAGTAGTTCTGGCAGATGAGCTAGAACTTCCTGCTCAAAGTGCTATTGCTGTTGAAGCTGATACAGGTAAAATTTTATATGAAAAGGATTCAGAGAAAAAGCGAGATGTGGGGGGACTATCTACACTCTTGACCACTTATCTGATTTTCGAAGCTATTCATGAAAAAAAACTTTCTCTAAAAGATCCTATCAAACTGTCTGAGAAAGCTCTGGCCTTAAATGATATCGAAGGTGCTGGTACTCTTCCTATGGAGGCAAACCAATATACAGTTGAACAGTTATTGACTGCTCTTTTAGTTGGAAATTCTAGCACTGCTGCCTTGGCCTTAGCTGAGAAAGTGGGTGGCTCTGAGAAAAGCTTCGTTGAAATGATGAAGCAAAAATTGTCTACCTGGGGCATTAAATCTCCCCACTTGATCAACGCGACAGGCTTAAATACACAAACCATCAGTGGAGATCCTGAAGGGAAAGAGGATGAAAATCAATTGAGTGCTTATGATATTGCTGTTATTGCCAAGCACTTACTCCAGGATTTTCCTGAAGTGACCAAATATACTTCAAAACCCACTGCTCTTTTTTCAAACACGCAGATTGAAAACCCCAACCTGATGCTAGAAGGCATGCCGAATTACCGTTCTGGAGTTGATGGCCTACGGGTCAGCAACTCTACCAAAGGTGGCATCACCTTTGCTGCATCAACAACGCAAAATGGCATCCATATGATCACTGTTGTCCTAGGAGTGGAGGCAGTTGACGGTGATCCGTATGCACGTTTTGTGGCTACTTCTTCTCTGATGAACTACGTGGTACGGACCTTTGTTTCTTCCATTGTCGTCAAAGAAGGAGATCCCTACGGAAAAAGTAAGGCAACTATCATGGATGGGAAGTCAGATACTGTTTTAGCTGTTGCAAAAAAAGACTTCTATATCGTCGAAAAACAAGGTAGTCAAGCGGAACCAAAAATTCAATTCAAGAGTGACCAAGAATCATTCCGAGCACCTGTCAAATCAGGCACTAATCTTGGAAAATTACACTACACTGATCCAGATAAAATCGGACGTGGCTACTTAGAAGATCAAGAGCCAACGGTCGATATGGTAGCAGGAAGAACCATTGAGAAAAGCTTCTTCTTAAAAGTTTGGTGGAATGAATTCGTCCGTTATGTCAACGAAAAATTATAAGCAAAAAAATCACAATGGAGTCAAATCCATTGTGATTTTTGATTGATGAAAATGAATTATCCTACAGATCCTTCCATTTCGTAGCTAATGAGTCGGTTTAACTCAACGGCATATTCCATTGGAAGTTCTTTTGTAAAGGGCTCTACAAATCCCATGACAATCATTTCTGTCGCTTCTGATTCAGACAAACCACGACTCATCAAATAATACAGTTGTTCTTCTGAGATTTTTGAAACCTTGGCTTCGTGCTCCAAAGCAACTTGTGAGTTGTGGATTTCATTAAATGGAATCGTATCTGATGCAGATAAATCATCCATGATAATGGTGTCACACTCGATGTGAGAAACTGATTTCTTGGAATTTTTGTTAAAGGTAACTTGTCCACGGTAGTCTACCTTTCCGCCACCTTTCGCGATGGATTTAGATACGATAGACGAGCTAGTGTGAGGTGCATTGTGGATCATCTTGGCACCTGTATCTTGGTGTTGACCTGCATTCGCAAAGGCAATGGACAACATGGTCCCGCGCGCTCCTTCTCCATCTAGATAAACAGATGGGTACTTCATGGTTGTCTTCGCACCTAGGTTTCCATCGATCCACTCAACTGTAGCATCTTTTTGGGCTTTGGCCCGCTTGGTGACCAAGTTATAGACATTGTCAGACCAGTTTTGGATGGTCGTGTAGCGCATATAAGCACCATCCAAGGCAAAGATCTCAACAATCGCTGCATGGAGGCTATTGCTTGAGTAGGTAGGCGCTGTACAGCCTTCTACATAGTGAACACTTGCTCCCTCATCCACGATAATCAACGTGCGCTCAAACTGACCTGTATTTTCATTGTTGATACGGAAGTAAGTTTGAAGGGGAACGTCTACTTTTACGCCTTTTGGTACATAAATGAAGGTTCCACCAGACCAGACTGCTGAGTTGAGGGCAGCCAATTTGTTATCCGTTGGCGGTACTAACTTCGCAAAATACTGTTTGAAAAGGTCTGGGTATTCTTTTAGGGCAGAATCCGTATCGGTAAAGATAATCCCCAACTTTTCAAACTCTTCTTTCATATTGTGGTAAACCACTTCTGATTCATACTGAGCAGAAGCCCCTGCTAGGTAAGCACGTTCCGCTTCAGGAATCCCGATACGCTCAAAGGTTTCCTTGATTTTCTCTGGAACTTCGTCCCATGAACGGGCAGGTTTATCCGAAGGTTTTTGATAATAGATCAAATCATCAAAGTCAATCTCTGATAGATCGGCTCCCCAGGTTTGCATGGGCATCTTTTTGAAGGTTTCAAAAGATTTCAAACGGAATTCGAGCATCCATTCTGGTTCATTTTTTGCTGCAGACAATTCACGAATAACCGCTTCATTCAATCCCTTCCCGGTAGAGAGAATGGGTTGAACGTCATCGTGAAATCCAAATTTATATTCACCGAGATCAATTGGTTTCGGTTCGACTCTTTCTTCAGCCATAATTTCCTTTCTTTCTCTGTTTCTTCTTTTAATTATTTGCTACGTTCGATCGCTTTTTTAAGAGCATTCCAGGAGAGGGTCGCACATTTAATCCGTTGTGGGAATTTTGAGACTCCAGATAAGAAGGCTGCATCTCCCAACTCCTCTTGCCGAGGATCTGATTGACCTTGGACCATTTCTGAAAAGACCTGTGCCAATTCTTCGACTTCCTCTTTTGTTTTTCCCATTACAGCATCTGTCATCATGCTAGCTGAAGCTGTTGAGATCGTACATCCTGAATTAACAAAGGCGATATCTTCCACCCTGTCATTCTCATCAAATTTCACACTTAACTGGATCACATCTCCACAAGTTGGATTGTTGAGTTGGATCTGATCAACATCTTCAATCTGGCCCTGATGGTGAGGGTGTTTTGAATGGTCAGCTACGACCGCCATGTACAGCGAATCTAATTTAGAAAGTGCCATTGAAAAACTCCTTTGCTTTGATCAATGCCTCAATTAATTTATCACAGTCCGCTTTGGTGTTGTAGATATAAAAACTTGCTCTCGTTGTCGCTGGGACTTGTAGGTATTGAAGAAGCGGTTGTGCACAGTGGTGACCTGCACGAACGGCAATCCCTTCATAATCTAGTGCTGTTGCTAAGTCATGCGGATGGAGATCTCCTAGATTGAAGGAAATGACGCCAGAACGTTGGGCTAAGTCTTGGGAACCATAGATGGTCAAGCCTTCGATCGCCTGTAATTTTGGAAACACATAAGCAATCAATTCTTGCTCATGCGCTTCTACTTGGTCCATACCCAGCTCTTCTAAGTAATCGATTGCTGCACCAAGACCAATTGCACCAGCCATATTGGGTGTTCCAGCTTCAAATTTCCAAGGTAATTCCTTCCAAGAGGCAGATTGTTCGTAAACAAAGTCAATCATCTCGCCCCCAAACTCGATCGGAGACATTCGCTCTAAGATTTCTTCCTTCCCATAGAGGACACCAATCCCTGTTGGTGCAGCCATCTTGTGGCCAGAAAAAGCAAAGAAATCCGCATCTAAGTCTTGTACATCAATGGCCATATGAGGGGTTGATTGAGCCCCATCTACGACCACGATCGCTCCAACTTCATGAGCTAATCGAGCAATTTCCTTGATCGGATTGACCACCCCTAAGACATTGGAAGCATGGGTGATGGAGACAAATTTTGTCTTCTCACTAAGCTTACTCTTTAAGTCCTGCATATCCAGTAAGCCATCTTTTAGATAGACATAGACCAGTTTTGCTCCTGTCTTCTTGCAGGCTTGCTGCCAAGGAATGATATTGGAGTGATGTTCCATGATGGAAATCAGGACTTCATCCCCTTCCTTTAGGACTTCTTCAGCGTAGCGTGCCACCCAGTTGAGTCCGGTCGTTGTCCCTCTTGTAAAGAGCACTTCCTTGGTTGATGAAGCCTTGATAAATTTTCTGACTTTCTCACGCGCTGCCTCATAGGCTGCTGTCGCTCGTTCAGCCAAAGTATGGACTCCACGGTGGACATTGGCGTTATCTTGCAAATAATAGTGATTAACGGCTTCAAGAACACGTTTAGGTTTTTGCGTCGTCGCTGCATTATCTAGATAAACCAAAGGCTCATCGTGAACTAGTTGATCGAGAATGGGAAAATCTTGAGCAATCGTATTTTTATCTAGCATTGTTTCTCCTTAGCGTTGAGATAACTTTTCTTCAATGGTGGCAATCATTTCGTCACGTACTTCTTTAACTGGGATTTCAACAATAACAGATCCCAAGAAACCACGCACCACTAAGCGTTCTGCTGTGTGTTGATCCAGACCACGACTCATGAGGTAATACATATCTTCTGGGTCCACTTGACCGATCGATGCAGCATGGCCTGCTGTGACATCATTTTCATCAATCAAGAGGATTGGGTTGGCATCTGAACGCGCTTGATCCGATAACATCAAGACACGGCTTTCTTGCTGGGCATCTGCTCCTTTAGCCCCCTTGATAATATGACCAATTCCATTGAAGGTCAAGGTTCCTTTTTCAAGAATAACTCCGTGTTGCAAGATGTTTCCGATCGAGTTGCAACCAAAGTTAGTCACACGTGTGTCAATTCCTTGCACCTGACGACCGCTTGATAAGGCAACGACTTTCAAATCTGCATGACTTCCGTTTCCAACCAAGTCACTGTCAAAATCTGCAACCACGTTACCTTCGTTCATAACACCGATAGCCCAATCAATGCTGGCATCCTGACCTAGTTTCCCACGTCGACTGATGTAGGCTGTGACATTTCCACCCAGACGGTCAATCGCCGCAAATTTCACTTGGGCACCTGAGCGGGCAATCACCTCAACCGTCACATTAGCAGTTGCTGTTGCTGAACCTTCACCTTTTGATTCTAGGCGTTCCAAATAGCTAAACTTGCTGTTTTTGCCTGCAATAATCAAAATGTGTTTATTAAAAGGTACATCACTATCACTATCCTGGTAGAAAATACCTTCAATTGGTTCTGAAATTTCGACATTGTCTGGAACATAAAGGACAGCCCCACTATTAAAATAAGCCGTGTGGTAAGCTGCTAGTTTATCATCATCGTATTTAACGGAAGACATGAAGTAGTCTTCCACCACCTGCGGAATTTCTTCTAGGGCAGAATGGAAATCTGTGAAAAGGACTCCTTGGTCTGCCAAGGCTTGTGGCACCTGTTCAAATACAGTTTGAGTTCCAACTTGGACCAATTTTAAGTTTGAATCGAGGGCTGTAAAATCAGGAACATTGGCAGAAGCCTCGCTTTCTGTGATCGTCCCATCTCCAAGATTCCAGCGGTGGAATTTGACACGTTCAATGGCTGGCAATTCCAACTGATCGATCTTGTCAAAAGCTTTTTTTCGTAAATCTTGCAGCCAGCTTGGCTCAGCATGCAGTTCCGAAAAGAGGGTAATATTTTCAATACTCATTTTTTTCTCCTAATAAAGATACTATCTGTTTGATTTTATGACAACATTAGATCACTTGTCATCAGGTTATAGTTCTTCTTTATAGTCGTAACCGAGTTCTTCTGCGAGTTGGGCATAGCCTTCACGTTCCAAGCGTGCAGCCAATTCTGGTCCACCTGAAAGCACGACACGACCTTCCATCATCACATGAACGACGTCAGGAGTAATATAGTTCAACAAACGTTGGTAGTGGGTGATGATCATCGCTCCAAAACCTTCACCCCGCATTGCATTAACCCCTTTAGATACGACCTTAAGAGCATCGATATCCAAACCAGAGTCAATTTCGTCCAAAAGGGCAAATGTTGGCTCCAACATCAACAATTGAAGGATTTCATTGCGTTTTTTCTCACCACCTGAGAAGCCTTCGTTCAAATAGCGTTCTGCCATTTCTTCTTTCATGTTGAGCAGTTCCATCTTTTCATCCAATTTTTTGATGAAATCACGAATAGAGATCTTCTCGTCCTCTTCTTTACCAGCATTCATGGCTGCACGTAAAAATTCTGCATTGGTAATCCCTGGGATTTCTGAAGGGTATTGCATAGCAAGGAACAAGCCCATCCGTGCACGTTCGTCTACTTCCAATTCCAAGATGTTGACACCATCAAAGAGAATCTCCCCTTTGGTTACTTCATAATTTGGGTTTCCCATAATGGCAGCTGACAGAGTAGATTTCCCTGTTCCGTTTGGTCCCATGATGGCTGCGATCTCACCAGTTTTTAGGGTCAGGTTTACACCTTTTAAAATTTCTTTGCCTTCAATTTCAACGTGAAGGTCTTTAATTTCTAATGTCGACATTGCATTCCCTTTCTTTTTACTTTGAAGTCTGGAAGATTTCTCAAAGCATCGATTCCTTCATCACAAAGTATTTTTTTACCTTTCAAGTATATCAAAAAAAAGCCTAAATGGCTTTTCTTTTGATTAGAACTATTCTTATTTAGTTTTTTCTTTTCGTTTTTGACGAACTTCCTCCCGATAGGAAGAATTCCCTATATAGCGCAGAAGATTTAACAAAGGACTATGATGTGGCCCCAGAACCCCGATCAATTCTGCTAACAGCTCTACTCCAAACAAGAGCCCGATCACAAGTAGGATGCCCCCAATGCGGCTCGAGATATTGAGCAAGAGAGAAATCAAGGAGAAGATCATCGAAATCCCATAGATCACAAGCACAGTTCCCCGATGTGTCAAGCCCAGAGAAAGAAGTCGGTGGTGCAAGTGATTGCGATCCGGTTTATAAAATTTTTGACCAGACAGGGTCCGACGGATAATGGCTAAAAAGGTATCTGTAATCGGTACTCCGAGGATAATCATGGGCGTGACTACCGCAACTGCCGTTGCATTTTTCAAACCTTGCAAGGACAAGACAGAAATCATGAATCCAATAAACAAGGCACCGGTGTCTCCCAAATAGAGAATGGCTGGATGGTAGTTAAAGGGAAAGAAGCCAGCTATGGACGCAACCAAGACAAAGATCGTCATGGTCAGAAAGAGATTGGGTACTGGAAGAAAGAAATAGGACACAATCCCCATTGTCACGAGGGAAATAATAGAGACCCCACTCACCAAGCCATCTAATCCATCAATCAGATTGACTGCATTGGTAATGGCAACAATCCAAATCACCGTCAAAAGATACGATAGCCATGGTTCAAAATGAAGTAAGGGACCACCGAATGGAATCTTAAAATCATTCAGCCGAAAATCTGTCAAAAACCAGACCAGACTCGCTGCCAGCAGGATGCCGATCATCTTTTTCTTGGCAGACAACTCTTTTACATCATCGATCAAGCCAGTGAGAGCGATAATCCATCCCGCTCCTACGACCGGCAAGGTATAGGATAGGTAACTTTTGATTGGTGCGGTAGTGGATGTCAGCATAGGAATAAAGACGAGAGTCGCAATCGAAAAAGCGATCACAATAGACAGTCCACCCGCGCTTGGCATGGGTTTGGTATTGATCCGACGCGCATTCGGATAATCTACGGCATCAATCTTAAAGGAGAATAGGCGAACCAAGGGCGTCAATACCAAGGCAATCACAAAAGTCCCAATCAGCACCAGAACAAATTGCAAGGAAAAGGACATCATAAGCTAGCAACTTTCTTCAAATTCTCAATCGCACCAGACACCATTAATAAATGACCATGTTCCTGCAGAACTGCCCGTGTCACTTCTGAATCATCCGCATACTCCCGAATGATGGCAAGTAACCAGGTTGGATATTGATTTGGTTGATCCTCTGTATCGATCAAGACGGTTAAATAATAATCGGATCCCATTTTGTATAATTCAGAGGTATCCACTGGAAAGCTGACCGTTTTTGAAAAGGCAACTGCTTGCTGGATATTTGAAAAACGCAAAATGTAATAAATATACTGACTTACTGGTGCTTCAGATGTAGGATCTTGTTCTTGATTGTCCCGTAACTCTTCTTGTTCCAAATGGTGAATAGCTTCTGCATCCCCTTTTGTCTTATCAGAGATTGTTTTTTCCAGGGTTTTGATAAATTCATCTGGCGTCATGCGCGACAACTCTTCCATATCAGGAAGATCTGATAAATCCTCAAAATCCAATTGTTGGTCAATTTTTGATTTGGTAACAAAAACATCCAGTTTATCTGGTTTTGGTGTCACACGAAAACTCAGCATCCCGCTATCCAGGAAGCTTTCTGGCATTTCGAGTTCATCCAAAATGGCGTAGAAAAACTCTTCTGTTTTTTCTTGTGGGACAAGGAAATCAGCAATTTCCATCCCACGTTCTTCTAAGTCTTCTAGTTGGATCGTGATCTTAATAGTTGAATCACTAATTTGCTTCATCTTCATAGCATAACCTCATACTTCTAGTCTTACTATTATACTAAAAAATTGGATAGAATTCAAAAAAAGGATGCATAGAAAAGAGGTCGGGACAAAAGTCTCCAACCTCAGAAAACAATTTGATCAAGTTCAACCGTTCTCTTAGAAAATAATACGGAAGAGTCCATACAATAGCAAAATGGAACCAAGAACGATCCGGTATTTCCCAAAGACAGTGAAATCATGATTTTTCACATAATCTGTCAAGAAGCGGATAGCATACATGCTGACCACAAAGGCCACTCCCATCGCTACCAGTAGAATAAAGAGTTGCCCCAGTGCTAGTGAATGTCCGCCAAGAGCGAATTTTCCAACCTTTAAGAGGCTAGCCCCAAACATGGCTGGAATCCCCAAATAAAAGGTAAATTCTGTCACCACTGGGCGGCTAACACCATTGATCAAGCCACCTACAATCGTAGCACCTGAACGGCTTGTTCCTGGAAATAGCGATAAAACTTGGAAGAGTCCGATATAAAGAGCTGTTCGATAAGGAAGCTTATGCAATTCCGTTACTGCTGGCTCAACTTGTTCCCGTCTTTCCAGATAGATAAAGGCAATCCCGTAGGTGATCAACATAATCGCAACGGAAATCGAATTGTGGAAATGCGCCTCAAACCAATCATCCAATTTAAAAACAAAGACAAGAGGGAGGGTTGCAACCGCAACTTTTGCCCATAATTGCCAAGTCCGACGTACTTCTAGTGGAGATTTACCAGGTTTGAAGGGATATAATTTATCGAAATAAATCACCACAACCGCTAGGATCGCACCCAATTGGATCACGACATTGAACATCTCCATAAAGGCTGGATCTTGATTTTTAAACTGCACAAAATCCTGTAACAGAATCAAGTGACCTGTACTTGAGATCGGTAACCATTCTGTAATCCCCTCGACAATCCCAAAAAGAACCGCCTTGATTAATTCGATCAGAAACATCTTTTTCTCCTAAACTTACATTTGCTCTATTATATCATAAATCTATGGACTGGACCAGGCCTTCTAAACTAGAAGGGAAAGAGC
>NZ_JAJNSA010000051.1:0-17360 GCF_027497875.1 Streptococcus sp. SM3
CATAGTGCCCTGTGGCCACATAATCTGCACCGAGTGTCATAGCATAATCTAAAAAGGCCTTAAATTTGATTTCCTTATTACACATGACATCCGGATTTGGTGTTCGACCAGCTCGGTATTCAGCAAGGAAATATTCAAAGACACGATCCCAGTATTCTTTCTCAAAGTTGACAGAATAGTAAGGAATGCCAATTTGGTCTGCGACCGCTGCTACATCTTTGTAATCTTCTGTAGCTGTACAGACGCCATTTTCGTCTGTGTCGTCCCAGTTTTTCATGAAGATGCCGATGACATCGTAACCCTGTTGCTTTAATAATAAAGCTGTTACAGATGAATCCACACCACCACTCATACCAACAACAACACGTGTTTTCGAGTTATCACTCATAGATTTCTCCCATCTTTTCGTTTCTCACGATTGAAGGTCGTGGTTTGCTTCAACGATTGAAGGTCGTTTTGAGCAGTTACCATTTTAACACGCTTTATATTAGAAAACAAGCATCTTACTATTCTTTTTGTTGATCAGGATCGATGGGTTTACAAGTCTGTAAATATAAAAAGAGTCCTATTCAAGAACTCTTTTTAAACGAATTTAATACCAGCCATTCGCCAACCAGAAATTTTTAGCTGCTGACCATGATCCATAACGGGTGACAACATATTGATTGGCCACTTTTTCTTGGTTTGCAGGTGATAAATCACCATTCAAATAAGTGATAGTCAATTGGTAACGACCATAATATTGGCCATTTTGTGCTGTATAACTACCACTTGACTCTTTTTGAGCAATCCATTCCTTAGCAGCTGCATCTTCCGCACTCAAGCCATCTGAAGCAGAGACAGTCGTTGTTACTTGTGTAGTATCAGTTTTACTAGTAGTAGCTTGCTCCGTAGTTTTCTGCGTTGTATTTGCATCTTCAATCTCAAGAACTTGACCAACTGAGATAAGGTTCACGTTACTAATCTTATTTTTCTTAGCAATCGCATCAACCGTTGTGTTCTTCTCTTTAGCAATAGCTGATAAAGTATCACCTGATTTTACAGTATAAGAATCTGCATTCGCTACAATTGGAAGGAAAAGTCCTGCAAGTAAACTAAGTCCAATTATTCGTTTCATCATTTGTTTTTTATTCATTATTATGTACTCCTTTATTGGTATACCTCTATACTACACAAGAAATATTTCATATTTATTGAAATTATATGTCAAATATTTCAGATAGATGTTAGAAAGACTAAAGTTTAGATATAATATAAATGCTTTAAGTCTTGCTTAAGATTTCTCATTTATTTCGGGAAAAATATAAGAAATCATCAGCCATATCTGATATAATGAAGTAAAGTGATCACAAAGGAGCAGAGCATGAACTCTTTAAAATTCCAATCAGTTTTTGATATTATTGGACCTGTGATGATTGGCCCATCCAGTAGTCATACTGCAGGTGCTGTTCGAATTGGTAAAATTGTTTCTTCTATTTTTGGAGAGGAGCCAAAAGAGGTTGAGTTCCAATTATTTAATTCCTTCGCAAAAACCTATCGTGGTCATGGAACAGATTTAGCCTTAGTGGCAGGCATCTTAGGAATGGACACAGATGATCCTAGAATCCCAGATAGTCTAAAAATTGCACATGAAAGAGGCATTCGGATTGTTTGGTCTATTCAAAAAGAGAGCAATGCTCCTCACCCAAACACAACAACCATTACTGTTAAAAATGATCATAAAATGATTTCTGTCACTGGAATCTCAATTGGTGGTGGGAACATACAGGTAACTGAGTTAAACGGCTTTGCCATCTCGCTAAATATGAATACTCCAACCATTATCATTGTGCATCAAGACGTCCCTGGGATGATCGCTCATGTGACAGAAGCCCTTTCTCGCTATGATATTAACATTGCACAAATGAATGTGACGCGGGAAAAAGCTGGAGAAAAAGCGATTATGATTATAGAAGTTGACTCAAGGAGTTGTGAAGCAGCTATCGAAGATATCCGTCAAATTCCTCATCTTCATAATGTCAACTTTTTCAAATAAGGAGTTCGTATGTTTTATTCAATTGTAGACCTCGTAGAACAAGCAAGCACGCAATACGAAGGAAACGTCGCAGAGTTAATGATTGCAACTGAATTTGAACTAACTGGTCGTGAACGCGAAGAAGTCCTCCAATTAATGACCCGGAATTTAGAAGTGATGATTGATTCTGTAAGATTAGGGTTAAATGAAAATCACTCTCGTAGTGGGTTAACCGGTGGGGATGCCGCAAAATTAGATCGCTATATCAAATCAGGAAAAACGTTATCTGACTTGACCGTCTTAACCGCAGCTAAGAATGCTATCGCTGTCAACGAACACAATGCTAAGATGGGATTGGTCTGTGCAACACCCACTGCAGGATCTGCTGGCTGTCTTCCCGCAGTTCTCACTGCAGCAACCCAAAAATTAGGGTTAAACCGTCAGCAACAATTAGATTTTCTACTGACAGCTGGAGCTTTTGGTTTAGTGATCGCCAATAATGCTTCTATTTCAGGTGCAGAAGGTGGTTGTCAGGCAGAAGTCGGTTCTGCTTCAGCTATGAGTGCGGCAGCATTGACACTAGCTGCTGGAGGAACTCCTTATCAAGCGAGTCAAGCAGTCTGTTTTGTCATCAAAAACATGCTTGGGCTCATTTGTGATCCAGTAGCAGGTCTTGTGGAAGTCCCATGTGTCAAACGAAACGCAATGGGAGCCAGCTATGCCTTCATTGCTGCTGATATGGCCTTAGCAGGCATTGAATCAAAAATACCTGTTGATGAAGTGATTGACGCCATGTACCAAGTTGGTTCTAGTCTTCCGACTGCCTTTAGAGAAACAGCTGAAGGAGGATTGGCAGCAACACCAACCGGACGTAGATTACAAAAAGAGATATTTGGAGAATAACATGCAAGCCTTATTTTTTGACTTAGACGGAACATTAGTTGACAGTTCCAAGGGAATTATAGAGAGCTTTCAACATACATTCGATACTTTAAAGGTTCCTCAACCCGATCTCGAAACCATCCGTAGTTTTATGGGACCACCTTTGATTTCTAGTTTTGAAGCTACTCTTCCTGAAACTTTGGTAGATCAAGCCGTAACTATCTATCGCCAGTATTATCATGAAAAAGGTCAATACAAATCAACTCTATTTCCTCAGATAGTAGAAGCTTTGAAAGCATTACAAGACGAAAACATTCCCCTTTATGTAACAACTTCAAAACATGAACCGGTTGCTTTACAGATGTGTCAAGATTTAGGTGTCGCCAAATACTTTAAAGGAATTTATGGATCAAATTCAGATCGTATCCACAAAGCCGATGTCATTCGATACGCCTTGTCAATCAATGACCTTCCAAAAGAGGAGACAGTGATTATTGGAGACACAAAATTTGACCTCATTGGAGGTCAAACAGTTGGCATAAAAACCATGGCCGTCACTTGGGGATTTGGAGATCTTGAAGAGCTACTTCTTTACTCACCAGATTTTATTTGTCACTCTCCACTTGACATTCTTGAGACATTAAAAAAATAGGTTTACAAATTGTAAACCTATTTTTTAATAACCCCAAGCTGATAAACCTTGTGAGCTATATGCATTGTATGCAGCCTGGATTTGATCATCAACTGTTGCAGTTGAACCCCAACCTGGCATTGTTTGGAACAAACCACTGGCACCAGAAGCATTTGCTGCATTTACTTGACCATTTGATTCACGGGCAATGATTGCTTCCCAAGTAGAAGCAGGTACGCCAGTCATTTCAGCCATACGAGCAGCCGCATAAGATCCTTGTTCTCCAGCAGTATTCCCATTTGATAGAACAATTCCACCATTTGTTGATTGTGCAGAAGTCACTGCAGCATTTGCTGCATAAGTTGTTTGTTTTTGAGCAGCTTGTGCTGTTGCAGTTGCTGTAGTTGCACTTTCAGCAGGTTTTGCTTGCTCTTGTGGAGCAACTTTATCAATCATAGATTTTGAACGCTCACCTAACTCAATAATTTGTCCTGCATAGATCAAATCTTCATTGGTCAAATTGTTAGATGCAATAATATTTTCTACAGAAGTGTTATTTTCTAGTGCAATTTTTGATAGAGTATCTCCAGACTTCACTTCGTAAGTTTCAGCATTCACTGTAGCAATACCAGAAATGAAAAGTGACGCTGCTGAAAGTAGGGAAGTGACTGTCCATTGGAACTTTTTACTGTTCATGAATTCTATTCTCCTTTCGAACATAATTCTATCATACACACAAAATGTTACAGTTTATTGTAGAATATATTACAAATGTTACAAGAATATGTGAATTTAATGTAAAAAGCGCTTTGTATAGCGCTTTTTCCTTATTTTTGAACCAATACAACTAGCTCTATCCATTTTTTAGATAAAAAACTATCAACATGAGGCACAGAATAACGAGCAATGCCAGGCTATCTTTTACTCCCCACTGCAGAGTCCGATAGCGTGTTCGTCCCTCACCGCCTTTGTACCCTCTCGCTTCCATCGCAATTGCTAATGCATCTGCGCGTTTAAAACTTGAGGCAAACAAAGGAATGAGAATCGGAATAAAGGAACGGATCCTTTTTAATAGATTTCCTTCACCAAAATCAACACCACGCGCCCTTTGCGCATTCATGATTCGATTCGTATCATCTACTAAGGTTGGAACAAAGCGCAAACTCATAGATAGCATTAAGCCTATCTCATGAGCCGGAACCTTAATAATTTTTAGTGGTGTAAGGATCTTTTCAACAGCATCTGCTAAACTCAATGGTGTCGTCGTCACTGTTAAAATCGTTGAATAAAAAATGATTAAAATAAATCTACAAAATATGATGGCGGCTTGCATCAATCCTTGGTCAGTTAATTTAAAAAACCACCATTGATACAAAATAGTTCCTTGAGAGGTCGCAAATAATTGAAAAATAGTTGTAAAAGCAATGATAAAAATCATTGATTTTAAGCCTTTAATATAAAAACTAACTGAAATCCTCGTTAGATACATTAAAACAAAAATAAAACCAAAGAGAAGAACATTTGTCTGGATATTATTTGCCCAAAACAGAAGAAATATGAATAAAAACATTGAGAGCAACTTCCCACGAGGATCTAGTTGGTGGATAATGGAGTTTCCAGGAATATATCTTCCTAAAATCATATTATTCATGAAGTAACAGCTCCTTTAGTTCCTCAATTTTGATTGGTAGTCTGTCCAGAGGAAGTCCTCTTCGTTTCAATTGAAGAGCAAAATTCGTAATTTGTGGGACTCCTAATTGAAGTTTTTGTAAATACTCAACCTGTTGAAACACTTCCCTTGGGGATCCCTTTAGGACAAGTTTTCCTGCTTCCAAAGCAAATACGGTATCAGCAAAATTTGCTACATCATCCATTGTATGAGTTACCAGAACTAGTGTCATCCCATTTTTATGTAATGTCTCAAATAGCGCCATCAATTCCTTTCTTCCAGCAGGATCTAGCCCTGCTGTCGGCTCGTCCAATACTAAAATTTCTGGTTCGATAGCTAAAATACCTGCGATCGCAACCCGTCTCATCTGTCCACCAGATAGTTCAAATGGACTTTTATCATAGATAGACTCTTCTAAACCAACGATCGCTAATTTTTCTTTGGCTATTTCCTCCGCTTTTTCCTTAGGTACCCCAAAATTTTGTGGTCCAAAGGCTACATCAGCTAGAACGGTTTCCGCAAATAGCTGACTTTCTGGAAATTGAAAAACCAAACCGACTTTTTTTCTCAGGTACTTCATTTCTTTTGGCTCAGAATGATTATCTAAAACAAAATCTTCAAATTGAATCGTTCCTGTAGTCGGACGCAGTAAACCATTTAGTAATTGCAACAAAGTAGACTTGCCACTACCAGTATGCCCGATGATGGCTGTATAAGATCCATTTTTTATTTCCAAACTAATATCAGAAAGCGCCTGCCCTTCAAAAGGACTTCCCTCTTGATAAGTATAATAGACATTCTTTAAAGAGATTCCCATAGTTGGTCTAATAACTCACTTTCTGTTAGATAATCCTGTTTTAGCGGAAAATGCGAGCTGAGAGATTCTTGAACCTGCTTACTAAAAGGCTTATCTAGTCCAATCTCATTAAGGTCATTTCTTGAAAACAATTCCCGCGGCGTCATAGAAGACTCTAGTTTTCCCTTTTGAAACACGAGTGTTCGATCACTTAAGGCAATTTCGGTTAAATCATGGGTAATGGAGATAATTGTTAATTGAAATTTTTTTTGAAGTTCTCTCATTACCGCCATTAGATCCTCTCTACCTTCTGGATCCAACATACTAGTTGCTTCATCAAGGATAATAATAGTTGGTCTCAAGGCGATAATACCTGCTATGGCCACCCGTTGCTTTTGACCACCTGACAAACGAGATGGTTCGCGATCTTTAAACTCCAGCATACCAACTTGCTCAATAGCCTTCTCCACACGTTGAAGCATTTCTTCCCGTGGAATTCCTTGATTTTCTAAACCAAAGGCAACATCATCTTCTACTGTCGCACCAACAAATTGGTTGTCAGGGTTCTGAAATACAATCCCAATTTTACTACGGATTTCCCATATGGTTTCACGAGTCAGTTGTTTTCCATCAACGTAAATCTCACCAGACTCAGCTTCTAAAAGACCATCAATCAGGCGTACAACTGTAGATTTGCCACTACCATTGTGTCCAACAATCGAAAGCCACTCTCCTTGTTTCACGTGAAACGAAACCGTGTCAATTTGATACTCTTCTACTGTGTTATCGTATCGAAAGGATACATTTTTTAGCTCAATCATCTGTTTCATTTATTTAAATGTGTCTTTAAAGAGATAGCTACTTCCCTTAAAGTAGTCGTAACCAGAATAAATTGTGAAAATCAATGCAATATAAAGCAACACTTGCCCTGGAAGTGTCCAATGGCAAAGCAAAAAGATAATGGCAAACATTTGGCTAAAGGTTTTAATTTTTCCTGGCATGGCTGCAGCAAGAACTGTACCACCTGTCTCAACAAGTAGAAGACGCAAACCAGTAACAGCTAACTCACGACAAATGATAACGGCTGCAATCCAAGCAGGAACCATTTTTAATTCAATCATCATGATAAAGGCTGACATGACCAATAATTTATCTGCCATTGGATCGGCAAATTTACCAAAATTACTAACTACATTCCATTTTCGTGCAAGAAAGCCATCTAAATAATCTGTAATACTAGCAATTGCAAAAATAACTGCCGCTACAATATGTCCTAAGTAAGAGTGACTTAAACTTAAAATGGCAATAAAAATAGGAATCATCACAACCCGAAATAATGTCAATGCATTAGGAATATTTTCTTTTTTCATACTTCCTCCAAAAAATAAACTATCTTTACATCTATTTTACAGATGCTGTAAACTCATAAAAATATACGATATAAATCACAAAGCCAAGAATGGCAAAACTAACTAGTAGATAATACAGGATTGGTAACCAGCTCGCTTTCTGTCTTACTTTTCTTGAATGAAGCTCTTCGTCATCTACAAGTATTTCTTCATCAAATAACAATTCTTTTCCTTCGCGAAAAGCTGTCAATAGGATGGACTCATCTAATCCCAAAGCCCATGCTAACTTTTTAAGATAGATCTGAGCGTAAAAGGGACTCGGTAATAGATCAAACTCATCGTTTTCCAACGCTTCTATATAAGGAATTTCAATGGCTGTCTTATTTGACACATCCTGTAAACTTAAGTGTAAATTTACTCTTGACAGTCTTAACACTTGACCAATCGTTCTCTTCTTCATGTTTTCCCTTCTTGATACATTGTTTACTACTTTTGAAAAATCATATAATCAACCATCTCAGCCTGGTCGATGAACTGACGCCCTAATTTGATGATATCTTGTAAACTAATACCTTGTAAAATCTTTGGAAGATCATAAGAAGTGCTACCGTCTGAAAAATATTCAAACTGAGTGGCACTATACTCAAGCGAATTTAAACCTTGTAAGAAATCACCAAACATTTCGCTTTTAATCGTATCCAAATGTTCCTGATTCACATCTGGATCCTTCTCAAATTGTTTGATCGCTGACCTAAATTGATGAGATAAGGACACCGGTTCTTGAGTATCCATTGTCAAAATAACGAAATGAAATAATTCCTCAACCTCGACTTCAAGTGTCAATGAGTTGTCAATCTTCCCAGATTCATATAAACTTTGAAACCGTTGCGAAGTCCAACCAAACATCATCGAAAACAGTAATTTCAATATCAATTTATAACGAAATTTTTCCTCTTCCTTAATGATATCATTTCCTCGAATTCCAATTGCCAACTTCGGAGTAGCAACTTCCATTCTACAAGATTGATTCAATCTTACTTCATTTTTTTCTACAGGAAAACGTTCTAACTCCACAGAAGGACGAGGAGAAGTCAGATCATATTTCTTTACTACTTGCAATACTTCATCAACATCAAAGTTTCCGATCACTAATAAATGCATTTGAGAGGGATGATAGAATAGATCAAAGTTTTCACGGAGATTATCTATTGTAATGTCAGAAATAGACTCCCTAGTTCCAGCAATATCATCTGCTAACGGTGTTCCAGGATATAAATTTTCTAAAGCACCAAAAAATAATCGATAGTCTGGACTATCTTGGTACATTCCAATTTCTTGTTGAATGATTTCTCTTTCCTTAGATACAGATTTTTCTGTAAAGGAAACCTTTGAAACCATCTCCAATAACAATTGAATATTTTCAGGGACTTTTGAAGTTGTTGAGAAAAGATAACTTGTCTTTGTAAAGCTTGTAAAGGCATTACTTTCCGATCCTAAATGAACGAATTTTTTTAAATAATCTTGACCATTTTCATCTTCAAACACTTTGTGTTCTAGAAAATGTGCAATTCCTGCAGGATATTGCCTTTCATCACCATTCACTAGAATTCGTGTATCCACTGAGCCAAACTTAGTTGTGATTATTCCATAGGTTTCATAATAATCTTCTTTGGGAATTAAATGAATAGTCAACCCATTTGACAAGCGTGTAAAGTAAACTTGCTCACCAACCGATTCATAATATTTTTCTTTAATTTTCAATCTTTACACTACTTTCCTTCCATAAAATAAACAGACTGTAAATTAATTGTTTTTGCTACTTCAATAATTTCTTCTCTACTAACCTTATCGATAGATTCTAACCACTCTTCTAGAGAAAGAACTTTCGTTCCTAGGATCGTTTTCAAATATTCCCTTTCAATCAAGGTATTTTGCCGATCCTGTGCTAATAAGGTCGTATTCACCAACATTTCTTTTGTCAATTGAAGCTCTGACTCTGTAAACTTGCCTCGTTTTAAATCATTCAACTGTCTCATAATCAAGGTCATTACTTTGGTACGAGATTCCTTATCAATGCCTGCAAAAACTCTCATGAAGCCTGTAAAAATATCAAAATGGCTTGAGATAGTATAAGCAAGGCCTTCTTTCTCACGTATTATTTGAAAAAGTCTCGAATGCGAGAAAGCTCCCAGCATCCCATTTAATACAACTAGAGGGATATGGAGAGATTCTCCATACTGGGTAGAAAAATGATAACCTAATTCTAAAATAGATTGTTGGTTTTGTTTTTGCTCTAACTTTTCTCTTACAACATTTGTAAAAGGTTGTTGATAGGTGACAGACAAATTGTTATCACGTGGCTTGAATTCAAACTGGTTCACTCGATCCACAATAGCGACCTCATTAAAGTCACCTATGAAAAAGAAGTCAATGTTATCTAATTGGAGCATCTGATGAAACTGTTCAAGAGAACTTTGAGCTGTTTCTTGTCTCACTAAATCAACTTTCCCCAATCTTGACATCCCGATTGTTTCGTCTTCAAAAAATAGTTGATTCAATTGCCCATGTGCATAATAATAAGGCTCTTCAATTTCTGACTCCAAATCGGAAATCGTATTTTTCTTTTCAACGT
The DNA here is from genome assembly GCF_027497875.1 of Streptococcus sp. SM3. The sequence goes on from NZ_JAJNSA010000051.1 coordinate 9,974, forward strand.
CAAATGTATCACTGTCAAAGTGATCTTCTACTACCAAAGGTGAAAAGAAGATAGTTTCTATAATGTCTAAAACCTCATCAGTAAGAACATTTTTCTTGCTCAAAAAGTCATCGCGCACAAAGGAAATATTCAAATCAACATAATGAACACGACCCCTCTTAGAGACTGAGGTTGACAATTCTACCCCGTATAGACTAGCTAATTTTTCACGGAATAATTGTGAAGTTGGATATTTTTGATTTGCAGTTTCCATCATACAGGCTACTAAAACACGCGCAGCCACGGTATTTTCATCTAATGGCGATGAAAAACGGACCTTAATTTTATTGGTTTTAAATTTTTTTGATTGAAGAAAGTGAAGATTCACGCCCTTTACTAATTCCATTTTCATCCTCGTTCTACTCAATAGTAACTTTCATTATAACACGAAATCACACTAAAATCCTAATTCAAACTGTGAAAAAGCTCCTCAAATCACTCAACATTCTCTACCCTAGAAAAACTAAAAATATGGTATAATAACACGCAAAGAGGTGAACTATGAATTACAAATTATTTGATGATTTTATTACATTACAAGCAATCTTAAAAGAACTCGGTATTATACAGAGTGGTGGTGCAATCAAAGCCTTTCTTCAAGAAAAAGAAGTCTTTGTTAATGGTGAATCAGAACAACGGAGAGGCCGTAAACTTCGTGTCAATGATCAAATTGACATTCCTGAACTGAGCATAACTATCACCATTCTTGAACCTTCTCAAGAAGAAATAGAAGAGCATCTTAAAGACAAGGAAGAAAAGGAACGTGTTGCTAAACTTGTCAAGCAACTCAATCAACAACAAAAGAAACAACCGAAAAAGTCTAACAAAAAAGAAAAAGCGATTCGCTTTCCTGGTATCTCGTAATGTGGTTAAAACACTTATCCATTCAAAATTTTCGTAATTATCAAGAACTAGAAGTCGAGTTTCATCCTGGATTAAATATTTTCCTAGGTCAAAATGCTCAAGGAAAGACTAATATTCTCGAATCAATTTATTTTCTAGCTTTAACCAGAAGTCATCGAACACGAAATGATAGAGATCTCATCTATTTTGAATCCACCGATTTTAAAGTGTCTGGTCAATTACAAAGAGAAACTGGTCCCCTTCCATTAGAAATTTCCTTGACACCAAAAGGTCGGATAACTAAGGTAAATCATTTGAAACAAGCCAAATTATCGAACTATATTGGCCATATGAATGTTGTCCTTTTCGCACCCGAAGATTTGCAACTGATCAAAGGATCACCTGCAGGGCGTCGAAAGTTTATTGACATTGAATTAGGTCAGATGAAACCTCTCTATTTATCCGACTTATCTCAATACAACCATGTACTGAAACAAAGAAACAGTTATCTAAAAAATTCGGAAAAAATTGATGCTACATTTTTGGAGGTCTTAGATTCACAACTAGCTAATTTTGGAAGTCGCGTCATCCATCATCGGCTTAAGTTTATTAAAAAATTAGAAGCTAAAGCAGAAGAAAAACACACTCGACTTTCTGACAACAAAGAAGACCTATCGATTCAATATCAGTCAACTGTTTTTTCTGAAGAAGGAAATGATATAGAAGAGCAGTTTCTCTCTATGTTGGAAAAAAACCGTCAGAAGGATATTTTTAGAAAAACAACAAGTATTGGGCCTCACAGGGATGATTTGGCATTTTTTATCAATAATATGAATGCTACCTTTGGTAGTCAAGGCCAGCATCGAAGTGTTGTTCTCTCTCTAAAATTAGCAGAAATCGAATTGATGGAAGAAATCACAAGAGAAAAGCCTATTTTATTACTTGACGATGTCATGAGCGAACTTGACAATTATCGTCAACTTCAACTACTTGAAACTATCTCTAATAATATTCAAACATTTATTACAACGACCACTCTTGATCATTTAAAAGAACTGCCTGAAGAGTTGAAAATTTTCACTGTTCAAGCCGGTCATATCAAAACAGCATCTTGACAATACTGTCAAGATGCTGTTGTTTTTATTTACAAATGTGTAAATTTATTGTGCCGAGTAGTTAGGAGCCTCGTTTGTAATTTGCACATCATGAGGATGGCTTTCTTTCAATCCGGCGCCACTCATTTCGACAAATTGTGCATGATCATGTAAATCTTGAATGGTTGCTGCACCAACATAACCCATACCTGAACGAATACCACCGATCATTTGGAAGACCATATCTGCTACAGAACCTTTATAAGCAACGCGTCCTTCAATTCCTTCAGGGACTAATTTATTGGCTTCATTGACAGATCCTTGGAAGTAACGGTCGCTAGAACCTTTCTTCATTGCTGCAATAGATCCCATACCACGGTATGTTTTAAACTTACGACCTTGGAAGATTTCTGTTTCACCTGGTGCTTCATCTGTACCTGCAAGCATTGAACCAAGCATTACTGCATTTCCACCAGCTGCGAGTGCTTTGACAATATCTCCTGAATACTTGATACCACCATCAGCAATGATCGTTTTTCCATATTCACGAGCTACAGCGGCTGCGTCATAAATAGCAGTCACTTGAGGAACACCAACCCCTGCAACAACACGAGTTGTACAGATTGATCCTGGACCAATTCCGACTTTAACTACGTCTACCCCTGCATCAAATAATGCACGAGCACCTTCAGCGGTTGCAATATTTCCTGCAATCAAGGTACGATCTGGGAAGTGGGCACGAATTTCTGCAATCTTACGAAGAACACCCGCAGAATGTCCATGAGCAGTATCGATGACAATTGCGTCTGCACCAGCTTCAAAAAGAGCTTCTGCACGTTCAAAAGTATCTGAAGTAACCCCTACGGCACCAGCCACAAGCAAACGACCAAATTCATCCTTAGCCGCATTTGGGAACTCAATAACTTTTTCAATATCTTTGATTGTAATCAAGCCAGAAAGACGACCATTTTCATCTACCAATGGTAATTTTTCAATACGGTGCTCTTGTAGAATGCGTTCAGCTGTTTCCAAATCAGTTCCAACCGGTGCAGTCACCAAATTTTCACTCGTCATATGATTTGAAATGGGTTGATTGTAATCAGAAATAAAACGCAAATCCCGGTTTGTAAGGATACCAACTAATTTACGATTTTCAAGTGTTTCAACAACAGGAACACCACTGATTCGATATCGTCCCATCAACTCATCTGCTTCTGCAATTGTATGAGACGGAGTCAAATAGAACGGATCAATGATAACTCCATTTTCAGAGCGTTTTACTTTGCGTACTTCATCTGCCTGTTGCTCAATTGACATGTTTTTATGGATAACACCAAGTCCACCAGCACGTGCCATTGCAATTGCCATTTGACTTTCAGTCACTGTGTCCATGGCAGCAGTAATGATTGGGATATTCAAGCGTAAATTACTTGCTAATTGTGTACTTAAATCTGCATCATTAGGCAATACGTGACTTTCTGCTGGAATCAAAAGCACGTCATCGAATGTAAACCCTTTTTTTAAAAACTTTGTGTCCCAATTAGACATTAGCTGGATCCTCTTTTCTTTTTATTTGAGCAAGGCTCGAATTTTTATTGTTAATATCATACCATTCTATGGCAATTTGTCAATCATTTATTGGTAAATTATCAATGAACAGTAAGAAATGTTCGCTTTTAATGAAGTCGTTTTATTTTTTAAAATAGGTAATTCCCATTGCTGATTTTACTTCATCCAATGTTTGAGCAGCTACATTTCGAGCACGCTCACTTCCTTTTTCAAGAATAGAGTAGACCTCACCCATATCCTTTGCAAACTCAAGTCGTCTTTCACGAATCGGTCTTAATTCACGATCTAAAATTTCTAAAAGATATCGTTTGGTCTTTACATCACCAAGTCCACCACGTTGATAATGTTCTTTCATTTCTGCAATTTCAGCTGCATCTTCTGGACGGCCAAATACATCCAGGTAATGAAATACCATATTGCCTTCGATTTTTCCTGGATCCTCTACTTTAATATGATCAGGATCAGTATACATACTCATCACTTTTTTCTTTAAAGTATCTGCATCATCAGCTAGGTAAATGCCATTATTCAACGATTTAGACATTTTAGCATTTCCATCTAAACCAGGTAAGCGACCAGCTGCTTCATTTTCAGGATAAATCCCTTCCGGTTCCACCAAAGTATCTGTATTATAAGCATGATTAAAGGAACGAACAATCTCACGAGTTTGTTCAATCATTGGCTTTTGATCATTTCCTACTGGAACAAAATTCGCTTTAAATGCTGTGATATCGGCTGCTTGTGAAATAGGGTATACCAAAAATCCTGTTGGAATACTCTCACCAAAACCTTTTTGAGAAATCTCGGTTTTTACAGTTGGGTTTCTTTCAAGTCGCGCCAAAGATACTAGATTCATGTAATACATTGTCAATTCCGCTAATTCAGGAATCTGACTTTGAATGAAAATCGTAACTTTTTCAGGATCTAGTCCAGCTGCCAGATAATCCAAAGCAACATTTCCAATAGACTCCACAATCGTTTTTGGATCTTTTGCATGATCCGTCAAAGCTTGCTGGTCTGCCAAAAAAACAAACATATTATATTCGTCTTTATTCTGTAGCAAGACGCGATTTTTTAAAGAACCAACATAGTGGCCAATGTGGAGTTTTCCTGTTGGTCTATCTCCTGTCAAAATGATGGGTTTTGTCATACTCTTCTCCTTAATCGTTATCCCTATCATTATAGCACTTTCTAGTTGAAAATGTTAGTCTATCCTCTATGTTTGTAAGGAATTAACACTTTACTAAACTGTCAATTTCGTTTACATCATTGTAAAAACAAATTGACAGTAAAAAAGTTGAATTTTCCCCTATTTTCTAGTAAAATGAAGACATTATAGAAAGAGGAGAAAATCATTGCTTACAGTATCAGACGTCTCACTACGTTTTAGTGATCGAAAATTGTTTGACGATGTCAATATCAACTTTACAGAAGGAAATACATACGGTCTCATCGGTGCCAACGGTGCTGGAAAGTCAACCTTTTTAAAAATTTTAGCTGGAGATATTGAACCAACAACTGGTCATATTTCTCTTGGCCCTGATGAACGTTTGTCTGTTTTGCGTCAAAATCACTTTGACTACGAAGACGAGCGGGTCATCGATGTTGTCATTATGGGAAATGAAAAGCTCTACAACATTATGAAAGAAAAAGATGCTATCTACATGAAAGAAGATTTCTCTGATGAAGATGGTGTCCGTGCAGCTGAACTTGAAGGTGAATTTGCCGAACTTGGTGGATGGGAAGCAGAAAGTGAAGCATCTCAATTGCTTCAAAATCTAAATATTTCAGAAGACCTTCATTATCAAACTATGAGCGAGTTAGCCAATGGGGATAAAGTGAAAGTTCTCTTAGCTAAAGCCCTTTTTGGTAAACCAGATGTCCTTCTTTTGGACGAGCCGACCAATGGATTGGATATTCAATCCATTACCTGGTTAGAAGATTTTCTGATTGATTTTGAAAATACGGTTATCGTTGTATCCCATGACCGCCACTTTTTGAATAAAGTCTGCACCCATATGGCGGATCTCGACTTTGGAAAAATCAAACTTTACGTCGGGAACTATGATTTCTGGAAAGAATCTTCTGAACTTGCAGCAAAATTACAAGCAGATAGAAATGCAAAAGCTGAAGAAAAAATTAAACAATTACAAGAGTTTGTCGCACGTTTCTCAGCCAACGCTTCAAAATCAAAACAAGCAACTTCGCGTAAAAAAATGCTTGACAAGATTGAACTTGAAGAAATTGTTCCATCTAGTCGGAAGTACCCATTCATCAACTTTAAGGCAGAACGAGAAATTGGTAACGATCTCTTGACAGTTGAAAATCTTTCTGTCAAGATTGATGGAGAAACCATCCTTGACAATATCAGCTTTATCTTACGTCCTGGTGACAAAACCGCCCTTATCGGACAGAACGATATTCAAACAACCGCTTTGATCCGTGCATTGATGGATGATATTGAATATGAAGGAACTGTCAAGTGGGGAGTTACAACTAGTCGATCATATCTACCAAAAGACAACAGTCGTGATTTTGCAGGTGGTGAAAGTATTCTCGATTGGCTTCGTCAATTTGCAAGTAAAGAAGAAGATGACAATACTTTCCTTCGTGGTTTCTTAGGACGTATGCTCTTTTCGGGTGACGAAGTTAACAAGTCTGTCAACGTCTTGTCAGGGGGAGAAAAAGTTCGTGTCATGTTGTCTAAATTGATGCTCCTCAAGTCAAATGTTCTTGTACTGGATGATCCAACCAATCACTTGGATTTGGAGTCTATCTCAAGTTTGAATGATGGATTGAAGAATTTTAAAGAATCGATTATCTTTGCCAGCCATGACCACGAATTCATTCAAACACTCGCCAACCATATTATCGTTCTTTCAAAAAACGGCGTAATCGATCGTATTGATGAAACCTATGATGAGTTTCTTGAAAATGAAGAAGTTCAAGCAAAAGTGAAAGAACTTTGGAGCCAATCATAAAAATAAAGAGCCCTGAAATCATTATTTCAGGCTCTTTCAGTAGAAATATATGAATAAAACAAAGCTAAAAACATCCCTTTTTATAGTATCTTCTTTCCTGATTCCAGCTATCATGATGTTCTTTATTTACCTCTCACAAGGAATCTACTGGAACAGTGATACATCCCCCTTATTAGGAGATGGTTATCATCAGTATGTCATTTTTGATACCACACTTCGAAATATTTTACATGGGACAGATAGCCTATTTTACAGTTTCCAAAGTGGATTAGGCATTAATTTCTATGCACTCAGTAGCTATTATCTAGGAAGTTTCTTTTCTCCTCTTGTCTACTTCTTTAATGCACAATCCATGCCAGATGCTGTTTATCTCATCACTCTTCTTAAATTTGGAGCTATTGGATTAAGCACTTATATTAGTTTGCATGGAATGTTTTCTAAAATTCCTAGATTCCTGGTTCTTACCCTTTCAACATCATTTGCTCTTATGAGCTTTGCTATCAGCCAAATTGAAATCAAAACTTGGCTAGATGTTTTTATCCTAGCACCATTAATTCTTTATGGATTCAAAAAACTCATTTACAATGAGGGAGAGATTCTCTACTTTATCAGCTTAACCAGCTTGTTTATCCAAAATTATTATTTTGGGTTTATGATGTCTATTTTTCTTATTTTATGGTACTTGACACAACTGTCATGGGACATCAAAGGAATTGGAAAACGCTTCTTTCATTTTGTGATTGTATCTCTTTTATCAGTTATAACAAGCCTTGTGATGTTATATCCAACCTTCTTAGATTTACGCACTCATGGAGAAAGTTTTTCAAAGGTTGACAGTATCTTTACAGAAAAAAGTTGGTA